>JBATAT010000099.1:0-8883 GCA_049662005.1 Tepidiformaceae bacterium | reverse complement strand
GCTGGGGCGCGGTTGTGGCAACGGCAGCGGGCGGCTGGGTCGGTTCTGCGCCGGGGCTGGCCACGTCGGTCACCGCGGCCGCCGATGCGTCGTCTTTGGACAAGGGTGCGAGCTGCGCGACTTCTTGTTCTTGTACCTGTTCCGGAGCGGCAACCGTTTCCGCCGTTGGTTCGGAAACGGTCACGCCCACGAACGTTCCCGAAGGGACCACGACTTCGCGGCCAACCTGGGCGGGGATGGGACGGGCATCGACGCCCGTGCGGTTCGGCATCAGGGTGAGCTTGCTCAGATCCGGGGCAGCCACACTGGGTGTGCCCGAGAGCAACTGAGCGCCGAGGAAGAACGAAACGAGGACCATCACGATTTCAGCGATGCGAATGGGCATGCTGGTTTCGGGCCGGTGGGGAGATTGGTTCGAACTGGGGGCATCTGCCGCGGGGAACCCGGCAAGGGCGAGGGCAGGTTCCGCGCGCCGGGACGGGGGACGCAGCCAGCGGGTGGCTACCAGTGTTAGGGCGAACACATAGTCCACCCAGCCTGCTAGCCAGTTCGCGACGCGCTTCGGCTCTTCAGGGAGCCTTGCGGCCACGCGGGGGGTTTCCTCGCGTGTGATGTTCCACATAATTTGTTTGGCTCGTCCAATCAGCGCCCGGCCAAAGGCCAGGCTTGTTCGAGCCGGTCACCCCGCCAAGAGGTGCCCGTAAGGGTGACACATCGCTTTTTCGTGGGCAATCCACGAACGAGCTTCGGAATTGCAAAGAAATGACCCTATTTTTCCTTCGTCATTCCCCCGCCCTGCAAGGGCAGCACCGTTTAAGATGGCCAGGTTACTCCCCGATACAGGACGAAAAATGCAACTCCAGGACACCCTCACGAACACCCGCCGCGAGCTCTTGCCAGCCGTCGCGGACGATGGCGTCGTGCGTCTCTATGTCTGTGGAGTGACTCCGTATTCCGAGAGCCATGTCGGCCATGCACTCCACGCGATCGTATTCGATGTGCTCCGCCGCTACCTCGATTGGCGAGGAATTCCCGTCCGCCACGTCCAGAACTTTACGGACATCGATGACAAGCTCATCGAGCGTTCGAACCGTCTCGGCGTACCCATGCTCGAACTGGCGGAACAGAACATCGCGGACTACCACCGCCAACTCCAGCAGATGAACGTCCAGCCGGCGCATATCTACCCCCGGGTGACGGAGGTGGTGCCGCAGATTATCGACTTTATCAATGGGCTCATCGAGAAGGGGTTCGCCTACGAATCGGGCGGTGACGTGTACTACCGGGTCCGCCAGTTCGGCCCGGCCTACGGTGCGCTTTCGAAGCGCGATATCGACGATTTACTCTCGGGTGCTCGAATCGACCCGACCGAATTGAAAGCCGACCCGCTCGATTTCGCCCTCTGGAAGACAGCAAAGCCGGGCGAGCCGAGCTGGGAGAGCCCCTGGGGCCAGGGCCGGCCGGGATGGCACATTGAATGCTCGGCCATGGCGCTGACGGCGCTCGGCGAGCAGATAGACATCCATGGCGGCGGCGCCGACCTGATCTTCCCGCACCACACGAACGAAATCGCGCAGACCGAGGCCTTCACCGGGAAACCGCCCTTCGCTCGAATCTGGATGCACAACGCACTCCTCCAACTGAGTGGCGACAAGATGTCGAAGTCGGTGGGCAACCTCGTGACCATCGCCGAAGCGCTCGAAACCTACGGTGGCGATGCCCTCCGAATGTTCGTCATTTCGAGCCATTACGGCAGCCCTTCGAGCTACACGGATGAAGCGATGGACGCCGCGCGCTCCGGGGTCGAACGGCTTCGAAATGCGGCCTTCCGGGTGGGGGCGAAGGGTGGCGAGGTACTCGATGCAAGTTCTGCCCGCGCGACCTTCATCGAGGCGATGGAAGACGACCTGAACACGCCCCGAGCAGTCGCCGCGATCTTCGATCTCACCCGCGACATCAACCGGGCGACCGATGCGGGGAACGATACAACCGAGGCGCGAGCCACCCTCCGCGAACTTGCCGACGTGCTCGGCTTCACCCTCCAGGCATCGACCGACGCGACCCAGCAGGCGGCTCCCTTCATCGACCTTCTCGTTACGCTTCGAACGGACCTACGGGCCGCAAAACAATGGCAACTGGCGGATTCCGTGCGCGATGGCCTTCTCGAACTCGGCATCGAAGTGAAAGATGGACCCGAGGGGACAGCCTGGCAGGCACGTTAGGCGGCCGGATGGGTGGGCAGCCACTCTGCCGAGCGCATGTTCGAAAGGCGCATCCTGGAACCTGCGGCGGTCCGCGCGGCAATATGCCAATCCGCGGGTTGGCCCGCTCGGCGCACCCCGGCGACCTGGGCGCCCGTCCGTTCGAATGCGCGGAGGGTTTCGCCGAGGGTTGCCCGCGGTTCGAGGTACATTCCATGGAGCGTGAGTGCCGTCATCCCGGCCAGTCCTTCGCGTTCGAGGTGCGCTCCGAACCCGGAGGGAACGTTCGCCGATTCGATGACAAAGCCCCGGCAGAGGCTGCGTGGTCGCGTTTCCATTGTCTGACTCCTGTCACCGCTCGCAAAAAGAAATGGAAGGACAGCATCTGCGGGTGATGGGCGACCATTCGTGATTGGTAAAGAGTTGCGAAGGAGTCGTAATGTCAGTAGTCGAGGATGGCCTCCTCATCACCCGGTCGCATCCACGCGCGACCTCCAACCACTGAAGTCACGAGGACACCTGATCCATTGAAAACCTACGATCTCATCGTCATCGGGAACGGCTCAGCCGGAGACAACATTGCGCGCACGCTTGGCCGCAAGGGCAAATCTGTCGCCGTCGTCGAACGCGACCACCTCGGCGGCGAATGCCTGAACGATGGCTGCGTGCCGAGTAAGGCGCTTATCGATCTTGCGAAGAAGGCTGGCGACCTTGGGATGCGCTGGGACGAGGTGGTCGCCAGTATCCACGCCACCCAGCTCCTCGTTCGTGGCAGCGATCCGGATGGCGGCATGCGCGGAGACGGTATCGAGCTGTACTGGGGCGAGGCGAAGTTCGAAACACCCAACCGCGTCCGCGTTGGCGACGAGACGATCGAAGCGGCCGACATCGTCATCGCGACCGGCACCGCGCCCGGGCTTCCACCGATTCCCGGCCTCGCCGAGGCCCGCCCGCAAACCAACCGGACGGTCTTCGGCCTGCCGATGCAGCCCGCACGCCTGGCCGTGATTGGGGGCGGCCCAATCGGGCTCGAGCTGGGGCAGAGCTTCCTCCGGCTCGGTTCCCAGGTCACGCTCTTCGAGGTCGCACCGCGCATTGCAGGCACCGAAGACCCCGAAATCTCGATGGAACTCACGAAGCTTCTCGAACGCGAAGGCATGCGCATCGTCGTTGGCGCAAAAATCGAGCGGGTCGACCGACTCGACGACGGCTCAGTCACCGTCCGTACCGAAGCGGGAACGTTCCAATTCGACGACGTCCTCGTGGCGGCGGGGCGCGACCCGGAGGTTCCAGCTGGGTTGGATAAGCTCGGATTGGAGCTCGATAAGAAGGGCTTCATCGACATCAGCCCCTGCGGAAAGACGAACCTGGAGGGTGTTTGGGCGGCGGGCGACATCACCGGGAAGTTTTTGTTCACGCACTTCGCCAGCTACCAGGCACACCACATCGCCAAGCACCTCCAATCCGGCCTCTGCGAGCCCATCCCGGAGACGCTCGTACCCTGGGCGATCTTCACCGATCCTGAAATCGGTCACGCCGGAATGACGGAAGCGCAGGCGCGCGAGAACGTCGATGAGATTGCGGTGGCGCGGCTCGATGCCGCCGAACTCGATTGGTTTCGCACCACGCAACAGACCGATGGCTTCGTGAAGGTCATCGCCGATGCGAACACTGGGGTCTTGCTGGGTGCGCACTTCATCTGTGCCCGAGGGAGCACCCTGGTGGGCGAAGCCTGCCTGGCGATCCAGCACGAGATGACGGCGAGACAGGTCGCCTCGACGATTCACCCGTATCCCACCGCCTCCGAACTGTTCCGCTGGGCGTGCGCGAAGCTCGTCTGATGCTTCGGAGTGGGAAGCGAGCACGCCACGGCGCCCACCGGCGAATCGCGGCAACTCCAGCCGTCTCTAACGGCCGGGGATGGACCTGGCCGCGGTGAGGAATTGGCGGATCTGCGATGCGTGCTCGGTGGTGTGACCGACAAGGCTTGTGATGATCCGCGCGCGGGGCTGGCCCTGGTAGCGGTGGGCCGGCGGCAGGGGCGTCTCCGCCGCCTCGGTGGTCATGCCTGCCAGCGTGTCGCGTACCCGCTGCCGGCAGTAATCGGTGTACGCCAGGATTTCAGGTCGTGACCATGCCGCGGGTAAGTTCGCCAGGTCTCGCCAGTGGGGATGGCCGTTGAACGGTGGTGGTGGCGCCCACGGGCCGGATTCGCCGTTGAGGTCGTAATCGAGGAGCTCGAGCGCGTGCCACGCCACGCTCCACGGAGTCGACCATCGCTGGACCCAGAGCTGGGCGATGGCGTCCCGCTGGCCGGCGTCGGTCACGGGATTCCAGTCCGTGCTGAGAAACTGGTGCTCGGCGGCGGGGGCCCGCACTTCCCACATCGGGGTTTCCCACCGCTCGTCCGTGCAGTCCGTTACTGCCGTGGTCATCAGATCCAGCGCCTGGTCGAAGCTGCGAGCGAGGCTCTCCACCCAGATTGATTCCATTAGCGCGTGAGTGTACCCCATGGGAAAGGTACCTGAGACCGCGGTCCGGACGGGGACTCCCGGCACAGGGTCCGCCGGCCGATCAGTACCCCTCCAGCCAGAGTGGGGTGCGCTCTCGACCACCGCGGAACGCTGCCCCGCAGCGATACGCAGCGCCACCTGTTGGATGCCGCCGCCGGCGCCGTGCCCGCCCGTGGAGCACGACCGCTGTCGCTTCCCACTGTTAGGCCTATAGTTAACGAGCGATGCCATCAGAGATCGGCCCGTCCGATGACGAAGTAGCAGACCTGCGGGTCACAACGGCGCCCGTGATTGAGTTCCAGTTTGGCCTCTTCCTTGTCCGCCGAACGTGCATCGATCCGGACAAGCCGGTGCCTGAGTGGGTAGGCGTGTTCTCCGAACAAGAACCCGCGCTGCTGGAGCGCCTTACCACCTTCTGGTCCGGTCCCGGGCTCGACAGGATTGACGGCAGGCCGCACGCCGAATGCGGCGAGTTGCTGGTTGCCGGGTGGAAGATGGGGGCGTTGCTGGCTCCCTCAAGCGGGCCTTTCCTCGATGGATTGGACCGAACACTTGCAGCCGGTGTGCCAGTACCGACGCTCGCAAGCGAGCCGGACTCGGTGGTTGAGCTGATCCGGAGGCGGTTGGAATTCCTCTCGACCGATTCGGCTGCGCGGGCCGAATACGTTTCGCTGACCCGAGCCTTTTTCGGAAAGATGGCAGAGTTCTGGGAGCGTTCGGGCAAGGTGGTTGCCGAACGGGCCGTCGAAGACATTCGGGCGTTGCTCCGGGGCGGCGCCGACCTGCGAGCCGCCCTTCCCGGCAACATGTTCATTCACCGCGACGAGTTCCAGGCGAGCATCGTTGAGGCTCGCGCGAGCCACCAGCTGGTGGTTGTCCCTCTCGGACTCGGCGGGGCCGGCAATCTCTTCTGGTCGTTTCCCGACCTTCTCCTCGTGGGTGTTGGCACGGAGAGCGCGGAGAAAGAAGCCAGGAGACGGGAACGCGCGGAACGGGTGGCGAACCGGCTCAAGGTGCTTTCGGATCCGACACGGGTATCCATCCTTTTAGAACTGCTTGTGCCCACGTGGAATTCATCGACCGTGACCGAACTGGCGCGCCAGTTCGAACTTTCCCAGCCGACGGTCAGCGTCCACATCAAAATGCTGCGAGAAGCCGGCCTTGCTCGCCCGGAACGGGACGGGAACCAGGTTCATTACAAAGCGGATGCCGCGACGGTTGAGACGTACCTCGCAGGCGTGGCCGATGACATCGTCGGTGTCAGCCGGATCCCCTAGCCACGATTCCGAGAGCGTTACTCCTCCTCCTCAAGAGCGTTTACCTCGCGTCGCCCGGCGCTTCGCTAGTTGTCCCCCAAACGGCAAGTAAATTAGGAAGATGACTATTGACTTAGGAACATGGCTATGTTTCTATACTACCGAAGATAGCCAGTCAGAGGAGGTTCGGCCACATGTCTCTCTTCAACCCGTATAGCTACCAACGGCTCATCGACCTTCGCGAAGCGGAGCTCAATCAAAAGATGAAACGACGTCAACAGCTACACCTGGATCGTGCCGAGAAGATCGCGGCGCCTGCGTCCGCTGGTGGATCACCGGCCGGTGCGCAGGAAAGTCCCGGCCAATACCGTCCCTCGGAACGCCCGGCCAGCCCGAGTGCCCTCGCCGGACGATCGATTTCCAGCCCCGAGCTGTGAGCCTCCGGTCCCGCACCCGCAGGGCTGACCACCTGCGTGGGCCGTGCGCGACGTGGGCCAGCGAGATGCAGGTCACACAACGGCGGGGTTCTCGCTCTTTTGGGTGAGCCATCCCCCTCCCTCCGCCGGGTAACAACAGAGCGCGACGGCGCTTCAATAAGGATGGAGGCCGGGAAATGGCCACCGGAGGAGAAAACCGAAATGAACATGCACCCACTACTGCACCCTGCCCTCGCGATGCAATTCGCCGAACAGCGTTCCCAGGAACTCGCTGCTGAAGCGCGCGCCCAGTCGATTGCGGGCCGCGTCGCCAGGCCGAATCGCGTCGAACGATTTTTCATCAAGCGGCGCGAAGGGAACGTCACCTGGATCGAAACCGTCACCGTGCCGCGTTCGGCATGAGCGGCGGCAAGCGCAACACACGAGAAGGCCCGCTGAAAAGCGGGCCTTCGGCGTTGTTCCGGATTACCGGCAAGGTGGTTACTGGCGGAGAGGGGGAGATTCGAACTCCCGGTGACTTGCGCCACACCGCTTTTCGAGAGCGGCACCATCAACCACTCGGACACCTCTCCACCGACAAGTGTAGCGAAGGAGTGCCGCTTTCCGCATCTCGACGTGAGGATATGCCTCCTAGTTCGGGAGGCTGCCTGGGAAATCCGCGATGCGAGATTTCACGAGCTCGAGAACGGTGGCTGCGAAATCGAGCGCTTCGATCACTTCCTCGCTCGTCGGGTAGAAGCCGCCGCCCTCCGGATATCTCGTAGATACCGCATAGCGCGTGATTCGATCGGAGATCGAGTAGAACTTCCGAAACTCTGTATCGTGTTCGATCGCCATCTGCAGAAGTCCCGCGATGTCGTGGATCTTCGGAAACGGGTGTTCGTTCGCCTCCAAAAAACCCTTCAGGGCCAGTTCCGCAGACTGCTGCGCCAAGAAGGCCGCCAGGTCATGGATCGGGTCGGGCTCCCGCATCAGCTTTCGTGCGCCGAAGAGGTCGTGTTCCGACTTCTCCAGCCACTCGTTCTCACCGGGCATAGAGTTGGCGTCCCCGGATAGCAACGTCGTACTCAAGCGTCCCCCGCTGAATCCTGCGTCTGTCGAACGCCTGCTTGCTCCGCGTGACAACGTCTTTCGCGAGGACGAGCCCCCGCAGGGCCGTCATGCCGCGGACGCTCTTTTCGAAGCGCTCACGAGCATCCTCTTCATCGACGATCACCATCAGATCAACGTCGCTATCCTCGTCTGGCTCACCCCAGGCGTGGGACCCGAAGAGGTAGATCGCTTCTGGATCCAGTTCTTCGACAAGCGCGCTGGTCATCTTTTCGAGCAATCCGTCGGGCAGCGTTTTCATGATCGAATTCCTAGTTCAAGCGGAAGGTGTCCTCGTCCTCATCGTCGTCGGCGTCGCTGTCGCTGTAGACGCCGGCGGGGGAACCGCGCCAGACCGTCACGACGAAGTCCTCGCGGTACGGGTCGGCGGTCATCACGAGTTGTTCATCGCAAGCGTCGATCAGCTGCTGGATGCGTTCTTCGTTCGCGTCGGCAGTCGTGCAGAGCGTGCCGTACACATTCGAACCCTGGTAATGCAGGTCGAAGCGGCCAACGATCCCGCCCTCCTCGAGGACGGTGTAGGACTCGGAATGCGGCGTTCGGACTTCTCTTTCGAAACTAATCAAAGCGGTCTCACCTGTCCTCGACCCACGATGGTCCATTTGTAACTGGTCAGTTCGCGCAGGCCCATCGGACCGCGCGCGTGCATCTTCTGCGTCGAAATGCCAACTTCGGCGCCGAGTCCGAATTGTGCGCCGTCGGTGAATTGTGTGCTCGCATTGACGTAAACGGCCGCCGAATCGACCGCATCGAGGAATTCCATGGCGTTCGAGTAGTTCTCGGTGAGGATCGCATCGCTGTGGTGGCTGCCGTAGGTTTCGATGTGTTCGACGGCGTCGGCCATGGAGTCGACGATCCGGACGCCCACGCGCAGGGCCAGGTGTTCGGTCCGCCAGGTCTCTTCTGTTGCCCCTTCGACGCTCTCGGCGCCGGCCCGTGAAAGCACGTCTTGCGCGCGGGTGTCGGCGAGGAAGGTCACCTTCGAGCCCCACACTTTCGATAGCTGGCCGAGGAAGGCGGGGGCGATGGCTTCGTGCACCAGCAGCGTATCGACCGCGTTGCAGATGCTGTAGCGCCGCGTCTTCGCGTTATCGACGATGGCGACGGCCTGATCGAGATCTACATTCGCATCGACATAGATCTGGACAACGGCATCGCCATGGGCGATGACTGGCATGGTGGCCTTCCGGCGAACGTAATCGATCAGTTGCGAGCCGCCGCGCGGCACGATGATGTCGATGAGGTCGTTCATCTCGAGCAGTTCATCGACATGGGCACGGTCGGGGTCCGAGACCACCTGCACGGCATCGCTCGGGATGCCTGTACCGGCGAGGCCGCGTTGCAGTAGTTCGCCAAGGGCGGCGTT
>JBATAT010000098.1:0-9338 GCA_049662005.1 Tepidiformaceae bacterium | reverse complement strand
CCGCGCCAGAGCGATGATCGGGGCGTACGATTTCGAGCATGCGAGGACTTCCCACCATTGGAGTGCCAGCCTGGGTTGCTGATGTTCGATTTGGGACTGGCGCCTCACTTGGGGTCATGGCGGCGCTCACCGGATTGCTTGGCCCGCTGCTCGGCGAGGACGAAATCGTCGCAGTCGCGATGCTATTCCTCCTCGTCGTCCTCCTCGTGTCGGCGACGTGGGGCTATCGCGTGGGGTTATTCAGCGCCGTGCTGGCGGATTTGCTTCTGAACGTGTTCTTCGTCCCTCCGCTGCACGCGGTGACAGTGCAGGAACCGCGGAACGTAGCAGCGCTGGTGATCTTCCTTGCGGTCGCCGTCGTCGGCGCCTCGATGCTGGCACTGCTTCGACGGCAACTGACGATCGCACAGGAGCGTCGCGCCGAGTTGACCATCATGCTCGGGCTTTCTCGCGAATTGGCGGCAGCGCCAAACCCGCAGCGAGCGCTCGATGTCCTTGCGCGCGCCGTCGCGCGCGCGGTGCAGGCCAAGCGGTGCGACATATTGCAGAAGACCGGAAGAGGATGGGGCGCAGTTGCATCCGCAGGAGACCTGCAGGAAGTCAGCCGTGACCATGCTGCGCTCGCAGCTGCCGCGGTGGAGTCAGGCCAGGTCTCGCGCCGCCTCTCGGAGAAGCGCTTCCGTCACGGGGGTTCCCGCGTTGACAGGGGAAGTGCGGCGGAGATGTTCGTTCCGTTCCGGCCTCCGGCGGGGGAGCCCGGCGTCATCCACATCGTTGGCGCGTTGATCGCACCCCCGGGCCGCGATGTTGACGCGTTGCTCCGTGCCTTCGCCGACGAGGCAGGCGTTGCCGTTCACCGCGCCCGGCTTGCGGAGGAGGCTCGCCAGGCGGACGCACTGCGGCAGTCCGATGACTTAAAGTCCGCGCTCCTGTCGAGCGTTTCGCACGATCTGAGGTCGCCGTTGACTGCGATCAAGGCCGCCGTCGGCAGCCTGAGGTCGAACGATGTCGAGTTCACTGCGGCGGACCGGAACCACCTGCTTGCGACGATTGAATCACAAACGGATCGTCTCACCGGCACGGTGACGGACCTCCTCAACATGAGCCGGCTCGAGGGAGGTGCTGTCCGACCCACGCTCGAACCGGTTGAGGTTCGTGCGTTACTGCAAGACGTTGTCGTTGCGACGAAGGCAACCACCGGCGAACGGGAGGTCTCGGTCGAGGCGCTCGAAGGACTGTGGCTGCGAGCCGACTACGGCCTGATCCTGCAATCGCTGACCAACCTGGTCGAAAACGCTGCTAAGTACTCGACGCCTGCGGGAGCCATCCAGCTTCGCGCACGGGCGGAGGGCGGCCGCGTGGTCCTCGAAGTGGCCGACGAAGGTCCGGGGATTTCGGGCGCCGATCTCCCCCACATCTTCGAAAGGTTTTACCGTGGTGCCGAAGGCAAGCGAGTTCGGGGCAATGGCCTCGGGCTTGCGATAGCCCGGGCGATGGTCGAGCTTTGCGGAGGTCGCGTGATGGTGGAATCGACGTCTGTAGGAAGCACGTTCCGGCTCAGTCTTCCACCTGCGGGTCCGCTGCGGTGAAGGGAGCGCGGATCCTCGTTGTCGATGACGATCCTGCCATCCTCCGTATCGTTCGGCGTTCGCTCGAGTTTGCTGGTTACAACGTGGAAGCGCTCGATTGTGGTGATCGGGTGACCGAACGGGTCGAAACTTTCGGCCCGGATGTCATCCTGCTAGACCTGGTCCTCCCCGATGCCGACGGGATAGAGCTAACCCGCAAACTGAATCGTGGTAGTGCCAGCATCATCGTGGTCAGCGCGGTTGGCGATGATCGTAAGAAGGTCGAAGCACTCGATTCGGGCGCGGATGACTATCTGACCAAGCCCTTCAGCATCGACGAGTTGCTTGCGCGCATCCGCGTGGCGCTAAGGCACCAGGCCCGGTCGGATTCCGAGCCGCTCCTCGAGGCGGGCCCCATCCAGCTGGATCTCGCGAGCCGCGAGGTCACGGTGGAGGGCGAGGCGGTGCGGCTCACACCGAAGGAGTTCGAACTCCTTCGCCAGCTAGCGTTCAACGCTGGCAGAGTACTCACCCAGCGCATGCTGCTCGCCAGTGTCTGGGGCGCGGAGTACATCGACGACGCCCACATCCTTCGGACGTTCATCTACCAGCTTCGTCGAAAGATCGAGGCCGTAGGGCCTGGTCTGGGCGCAATGATCGTCACCGATCCGGGAGTGGGATACCGTCTCGTCATCGCCAAACCTTGACGATCTCCGGATAGTAAACCGCTTCTCTGCAGACACCAGCCGCATGGCAGTGACGCGATATTGGTTCTGTGATTCAGCGCGTCATCTATAGAGAAGAGCACTACGACACACCTGTTGGCTGCGTCAGCGGCATACGCGAGCTGGTGTCGCTTGGCTGGATCGTGGTCGAAGTCCGCGGTGCGAAGACGGGGCCCTTCATGGTCCTCTGCCGTTGGGACGAATTGTCATGACCACGGAAGTTCTCCTCGTCGATGACGAAGAGCCGATCGTGGCAGTGCTCGCCACCACGCTGCGCGCACATGGGTATTGTGTTGCGGCCGCGGCATGTGCGCAGGATGCATTGATCGCGCTCAGCGAATCGAGCCCCAGCGTGATGCTCCTCGATATCAACCTCCCGGACCTCACCGGCTGGGAGTTGCTCCGCCGGCTGTCGCCGCTGGAGAGGCAGCGGGTGCCGGTGATTGTCTTCTCCGCTTCGCCGCTGGCCCCCTCGCGTGTCGAGGAGTTCAAGCCGGCCGGTGTACTCGTGAAACCATTCCCGATTGATGCACTGCTGCGGCTGTTGAATGAAATTGTCGCACGTCTACCGGTGGCCCCAGATGCCTGATATCGCGTTCCTCGCCGTTGGAATCGGCTCGTTCGTCTTCTTTTACCTCGCGCTCGAATTTCTGAAGAAGGTCTGAGTTGGACATCGAAAACCTGGTCGTCCTCATCATCGCTATCGTCGCCGGCGCCTACATGCTGTATTGCCTGTTCCGCCCGGAAGACCTGTAGGAGTGGTGCCCATGGCAACCCAAGACATCGCCTTCCTTGTGCTCTCTGTCGCGTTGGTTGTTGCCCTGGCGAAACCCCTGGGCCTGTACATGAGCACGGTGTACGAGGGGCGCCGGACCTGGCTGCATCCGTTGCTGCGCCCGGTCGAATGCGGCATCTACCGCGCGGCCGGCGTCGATGAGACGCGCGAACAGGACTGGAAGCGCTACGCCGTCGCGCTGCTCCTGTTCAACCTCTGCGGCTTCCTCGTCCTGTACGCGATTCTCCGTGGCCAGGGCAACCTGCCGTTGAACCCCGAAGCATTGCCCGGTGCGAAGCCCAGCCTCGCGTTCAACACGGCTGTCAGCTTCATGACGAACACGAACTGGCAGTCCTACGGCGGAGAAACCACGCTCAGCTACTTCTCCCAAATGCTCGGGCTTACCTTCCAGAACTTCGTCTCCGCGGCAGTCGGCATGGCGGTGCTGGTCGCGCTGATCCGAGGCCTCACCCTGCACTCTGCGTCCACCATTGGAAACTTCTGGGTCGACCTGACGCGGGGCACACTCTACATTCTCCTGCCGCTCGCCTTCATCGTGGCCGTGTTCCTGGTGTCGCAGGGCGTCGTGCAGACGTTCGATTCCTACAAGGACGTGACGACCCTCGAAGGCGCGAGGCAGGCAATTGCGGTCGGCCCAGCGGCGTCCCAGGTGGCGATCAAGCAGCTCGGTACGAACGGTGGCGGCTTCTTCAGTGTGAACTCGGCGCACCCGCTCGAGAACCCGACTGAGTGGTCCAACCTCGTCCAGATGGTCGCGATCCTGGCCATCCCGGCGGGCCTTGTCTACATGTTCGGGCGGATGGTCGGCTCGCCGCGGCACGGCTGGATCGTGCTGGGCGTTATGACAGTCCTCCTCGTGGCCGGTGCAGTCACCGCGAACGTCGCAGAGCAGTCCGGAACGACTGCCGCGGAGAGCCTGGGCATCGCTACCAACGCCGGCGACGGCCAGCCCGGCGGCAACATGGAAGGAAAAGAGGTTCGCTTTGGCATCGGCGAGTCGACCACCTGGGCGGCGGCCACCACCGCTGCCTCGAACGGCTCGGTAAACAGCATGCACGACAGCTACACGCCGATCGGCGGGCTGGTCACGCTCGTGAACATGCAGACCAGCGAAGTGATCTTCGGCGGCGTGGGTAGCGGCATGTACGGCATGGCCGTCTACATCATTCTCAGTGTGTTCATTGCCGGGCTCCTGGTCGGCCGGACGCCCGAGTACCTGGGCAAGAAGGTCGAAGCCCGTGAGATGAAGGCAGTGATGGCGGCGCTGCTCTCGTTCGGATTCGTTCTCCTCGGTTGGACAGCGGTCGGGGTGGTGAACAGCTTCGGAACGGACACGCTCAACAACGGCGGGCCACACGGGTTCTCCGAGATCCTCTACGCGTTCACCTCGGGCTCTGCGAACAACGGCTCGGCCTTCGCCGGCCTTGGCGTCAACGGCACCTTCTACAACCTCGGAATCGGCGTGTGCATGCTCGTTGGCCGTTTCCTCTTCATCGTCCCGGTGATGGTTATCGCTGGCAGCATGGCGGCGAAGAAGCGCGTCGAACCAGGCCCAGGAACGTTCCCCGTGGACGGGCTGGTCTTCGGGGGTCTGCTCACGGGCGTGATCCTGATCGTCGGTTTGCTGACCTTCTTCCCCACGCTCGCGCTCGGGCCAATCGTCGAACAGCTCGCCATGGGTGCCGGCACCACGTACTAGGAGTCCAACATGGCTACCGCGCCAGCTATACAGAAGCGTCAGAAGACAGCCTCCACCTGGACCGCTCCGGTCGTCGGCCAGGCGGTGCGTGAATCCGTCCTGAAGCTCGACCCGCGTACGCTCTTCAGGAACCCGGTGATCTTCCTCGTCGAGATCGGCGCAGTGGTCACGACGTTCCTCTATGTGCGGGACCTCGCCCGGGGCGGCGGCTTCGACCTGCTGCGCTTCGAACTGCAGGTGGCCATCTGGCTCTGGTTCACCGTGCTGTTCGCGAACTTCGCCGAAGCTATCGCCGAGGGCCGCGGCAAGGCGCAGGCCGCGAGCCTGCGCCGCACTCGAACGGAGACGACTGCACGCCGCATTCGTTCCGACGGCTCGATCGAGGACGTGCCGGGAAGCGTGCTGCGCAAGGGCGACAACGTTTTGGTCGAAGCTGGCCAGCTCATCCCGGGCGACGGAGATGTGATCGAAGGCGTGGCCTACGTGAACGAAGCCGCGATCACCGGCGAATCCGCTCCCGTCCTTAAGGAGCCTGGCACCGACATCCGCAGTTCGGTGACCGGCGGCACGACACTCGTGAGTGACCGATTGCGCATCCGCATCACGGCAAACCCGGGCGAGACGTTCTTGGACCGTATGATCGCACTTGTCGAGGGCGCATCCCGCGCAAAGACGCCAAACGAGATCGCCCTCAACATCCTTCTGGCCGGGCTGACGCTGATCTTCCTTATCGTCACGGTGACTCTGCAGCCGTTCGCCATCTACGCCGGGCAGGAGATCTCGACCATCGTCCTGGTGGCGCTGCTCGTGACACTCATCCCCACGACTATCGGCGGGCTGCTGTCCGCCATCGGGATCGCGGGCATGGACCGGCTCGTACAGCGCAATGTGCTGGCGATGTCGGGCCGGGCCGTCGAGGCCGCAGGTGACATCGATACGCTGCTCCTGGACAAGACTGGCACGGTCACGTTCGGCAACCGCATGGCGGCTGAGTTCATTGCGATCGATGACGCCGAGCCGACACGCCTCATCGCGGCCGCGGTCACCAGTTCGGTCCTCGACGACACGCCCGAAGGTCGATCGGTCATCGAACTGGCGCGCGCCCTCGGGTTCGGTAGCCTGGTCGAATCCGCGACGACGGCGATAGCCGGGGCCGAGTTCGTCCCCTTTGCCGCCGATACCCGCATGAGCGGCATCCGGCGCAATGGGACGGGCACCTTCAAGGGCGCGGTCGATGCTGTGGTCGCTGCTTCCGGCGGGCCTGCACCGCCGGCGCTGCAGGCGTCCGTCGAGCGTATCTCGGGCGAAGGTGGTACCCCGCTTGCCGTCATCGAAGGCGGGGAGGTGCTCGGTCTCATCTACCTCAAGGACACCGTGAAGCCGGGCATGCGAGCCCGTTTCGAAGAGCTTCGTAAGATGGGGATTCGCACCGTCATGGTCACCGGCGACAACCCACTCACCGCCGCGACGATCGCAAGGGAAGCCGGCGTTGACGACTTCATGGCCGAGGCGAAGCCGGAAGACAAGATCCGCCGCATCCGCGAAGAACAGGCTGCTGGCCGCCTCGTTGCGATGACCGGTGACGGCACGAATGACGCGCCGGCACTTGCGCAGGCTGATGTCGGCGTCGCGATGAACACCGGCACGCAGGCCGCGAAAGAGGCCGGCAATATGGTGGACCTCGACAGCGACCCGACGAAGCTCATCGAGATTGTCGGCATTGGCAAGCAGCTGCTCATGACGCGCGGCGCGCTCACGACCTTCAGCATCGCCAACGATGTGGCGAAGTACTTCGCCATCCTTCCCGCAGCCTTTGTGGTGGCCTACCCGGAACTCGACTCGCTTAATCTGATGCGCCTTTGCACCCCCGAGAGCGCCATCCTCTCGGCGGTCATCTTCAACGCGGTCATCATCGTTGCGCTGGTGCCGCTGGCTCTGCGAGGCATCGCCTACAGGCCGATCGGCGCGGGTGCGCTGCTTGCCAGGAACGCAGCGATCTACGGCGTCGGCGGGATCATTGCACCGTTCATCGGTATCAAGCTCATCGATCTCATCATCAACGCGCTGCGGTTGGCCTGAGGAGGCTCCTGTGAACACCACACTTAAAATGCTTCGCGAAGAACTGCGGCCGCTCGCCGGCGTGACGGTCGCTCTCATGTTGATCACCGCCGTGATGTATCCGCTTGCGGTCACCGGTATCGGCCAGGTTCTCTTCAACGGGCAGGCGAACGGGAGCGTGCTCAAAGTGGCCGGTGTGGCTGTGGGCTCCTCGCTTGTCGGGCAGACATTCGAAGGAGCTGAGTACTTCCATCCTCGTCCTTCCGCCGCGGGCTCAGGCTACGATGCAGCCAACTCCAGTGGTTCCAATCTCGGGCCGACAAGCGGCAAGCTCATTAACGGCGTCGAGGACGACCCCGCGACGGCCGATACCAACGAGTTATTCGCGGGTCTCGTGCAACGGGCTGCGACCTACCGCGAGGAGAACGGCCTTCCCACAGATACGGTAATCCCTGCGGACGCAATCACCGCTTCGGCCAGTGGGCTCGACCCGCACATCTCGCCGGCCAACGCGAGGCTCCAGGCGGCTCGCGTCGCGCAAGCGCGCGGCGTGTCTGAGGCGGAGGTGCTGGGCCTCCTCGATGAAGCCATCGAAAAACCATTCGCCGGCTTCCTTGGAGCCGAGCGGGTCAACGTCCTCAAGCTCAACATCGGACTGAACAAACAGTTCCCGCTCCCGGAGTAAACGCGTGCGCCCAACGGACGACCCTCGACCCGACCCAGAGGCTATCCTGCGCAAAGTGCAGGAAGGCGAATCGACTCGCGGCCGACTGCGCATCTACCTTGGTGCGGCGCCGGGCGTCGGCAAGACCTACGCGATGTTGAACGAGGGCAAGCGGCGTAAGGCGCGGGGCACGGATGTGGTCGTGGGCTTTATCGAGACGTACAACCGGCCGCTCACCGTCGAAGCACTCGAGGGGCTCGAGGTCATTCCTCGGAAGCGCATCGAGTACCAGGGAGTCATCCTCGAAGAGATGGACACAGCGAGCGTCATAGCGCGCCGTCCGAAGGTCGCCCTGGTCGACGAACTTGCTCACACGAACGCTCCGGGTTCGGTTTACGAAAAGCGCTGGCAGGACGTTGAAGCGATTCGCGCCGCCGGGATCACCGTGATCAGCACGCTCAACATCCAGCACCTGGAGAGCCTCAACGACGTCGTCGCCGGGATCACTGGCGTGCGCGTGCGCGAAACGGTGCCGGACCACGTCGTGGATGAGGCCGACGAACTCGAAGTCGTCGATATCTCCCCCGAAGCACTCCAGTCGCGAATGCGCCACGGGAACATCTACCCACCGGAACAGGCCCGACACGCGCTGGAGAGCTTTTTCCGGAAGGGCAACCTCGCTGCGTTGCGCGAGCTCGTGCTCAAACGCGTCGCGCTGGGGGTGGAGCAGCAACTCCAGGAGTACATGCACGAAAACCGCCTCGAAGGCTGGGAGGCGGGCGAGCGCGTGCTCGTCCTTATCGACAATACGCATGCATCCGAGGTGGCGATCCGGCGGGCGTGGCGGCTGGCTCACGCCCTCAACGGAGAGCTGTTTGCGGCCTATCCGGCAACCCTACTGCAGGAACAGGGCATGACCCATATCCTGACAGTCGCACTCGACCTCAACGCCACAACGCGCGAGTTGTCCGGCGAGGACCTGACGGCCGCACTCTCCGCACTCATTACCGCGCAGGGAATCACGCACGTGACACTCCTCGCTCGGCCGCCGCGCCGGTTCGCATGGTTTCGGCGCACCACATTGGCCGAACACCTCCTTGCGCTGCACCCACACCTCGACATCCACCTGGTGCGATCGAATTGAGGGACGAACAATCCAGTGAAAGGGCCTGCGAGTAACGCATGGCCGCTGCCCGGCCTCGGCAGTGACGCGGGCGCTACGAGTGGGGATCGGCGATATCATCAGGCAGCCACACCTGAGCTGACCGCTCAGGCTTGCTCGCTGTGCGACGCTGTCGGCCAGGGCACCGGTCGTGGATGTTCGGATTGTTCGGCGAAGCTTGCCAGCGCGGACAGCAGCCCAGCGTCTACATTCGGCGCTGTCGAAGAGACAACGCTCCGCAGGCAGTCAGCATCCCCTTCGACTTCAGCCATCCAAGTTCCACCCGACTTCAATCTCTACACCTAACTGCCACCGGCAAAGCCGTGAGGCGCGCGATGTCCTCATTATGATTCGAGCTGAACCTTTCGCGCCGCGTCAATAGGAGACTGCACGCGCCCTGCGTCGATGGCATTCCGACGACCTTCCGAATGGCCTACCGGTTTCGACCAGCATCCGCATCGCATCAATCAGACTTGGATTCGGGTTTCGCGATCACACACCAAAGAAAACGGATGGCACACGGGTTTCGCTACCTACCACTGCACAAACATCGGCATGACAGCACGGTCATGCGTGAGTCAGTTCGGTCTACCCTTCCGCGGAACGGTGAGGCTCGCCTGAGGGCAACGCATGGCCCCGCCGCTCCGGGCCGCCCGTCTACGACCT
>JBATAT010000097.1:0-7574 GCA_049662005.1 Tepidiformaceae bacterium | reverse complement strand
ATCTACGCCCTCGAAGACCTGCTGCGGCGTACGGCGCCGGTGGAGGCCTGATGATGGTGATGCATTCCCGCGCGATGGCGGTTCTCACGATTACCGACCTCATCAAGCGCTACCGCAACGGCACACTCGCGAACGACAGCATTTCGATAACGCTTCAACCCGGCGAAATCTACGGGTTGCTGGGCCCGAATGGGGCCGGGAAGACCACCCTGGTGCGTCAGATCCTGGGGGTCGTTCGGCCAACATCGGGTGCGATCACGCTCGACGGTCACGATGTAGTCGCCGATCCGGGGTTCGCGCGAAAGCACATCGGCTTCCTGCCACAGGGGCAGTTCGATCTCCTCTCACTGCGGGTGGGCGAATTGATTGAGTATTCGGCGCGCCTGCGTGGCGTCACAGCGCGAGCTGCCCGCATTCGACGGGACGAATTGCTCGCGCGACTGGATCTTGGCGCGTTCGCGACAACGTCGATGCACGCGGCTTCGGGTGGGGTGAGGCGGCTCGCGGGGTTCGCGGCCGCGATCGCCGCGCCAGCTCGCCTGCTCGTCCTCGATGAGCCAACGAACGACATCGATCCGATTCGCCGCCAGTTGCTGTGGAACGCGATCGGCGAGCTGGGGGAAGAAGGCGCAACCGTCTTGCTGGTCACCCACAACCTCGCCGAGGCCGAACGGTTCCTCGATCGCCTGGCGATCATCGACGGTGGCCGGATCGTTCGCGAAGGTACGCCCGGGTCGCTTCGCACACTCGTAACGGAAAAATTGCGCCTCGAAACAGTGTTGCGTGGGGATGTCTCGCCGCACCCGGCGCTCATCGCAGAACGATCGAACCCGGACCGCTACCTGTTCGAACAACATGACCTGCCCGCCGTCAGCGCCTGGCTCAGTGCGGCGCGCGAGGCCGGCCTTGTGGCCGACTTTCGCATCGGTCCGCCCTCGCTCGATGACATTTACACCGCGGTGGTCGCGCCAATCGCCACGCTGGAGGCCGCATCGTGAGCCTGCTTCGACAATACGTGGATCTGGTTTCGATTCAGCTTCGTTCGATGCGCGACGACACCGTCATGATCATGGTCATCCACATCGCGCTTTCGCTGGGGCTCGTCATCGGGATGGGCTACCTGGTACCCGAGATCAGCGATTCGACCGCGCTCTTCCTTATCACGGGAACAGCGACGCAGGCATTCGTGACCACTGGCCTGGTGATGCTGCCGCAGATGCTCTCTCAATCCAGGAACGACGGCCGGCTCGAATACTTCCTGACGATGCCGATCAGCCGCGAGGCGTACTTGCTCTCGCAAATCACGGTGGTGGCCGTCAGTTCGTTCCCGGGAGCGTTCTTCGCGCTCGCTTTCGGCGCATGGTATTACGACATCGGCCTCGTAGCCGACCCAGCATTCCTCGGGGTGATGGTCCTCACGGTGCTATCGCTGGCGGGTGTCGGTGTGGCGATGGCCATGTTTGCACCAGGCCCGCAGGTAACAAACGCGGTGACGCAGCTGATCATCTTCTACGTGCTCTTCTTTTCGCCGGTGATCTTCCCGGCGTCACAGCTACCGGAGGCGCTCCAGCATGTCGCCCGCTTCGCCCCGCCAACCTATGCCGCGGACGGGGTTCGAGCGACGCTCACCAACCTTCCCGGTACGCATCTGGGGAGGGACCTGGGGGTCATGGGGGCATTCGCCGCCGGGTCGATCGTCCTGAGCGCGTTCGCCATTCGCAGGCGCGGGTAGCGTTAGCGCAACCACACACCCTTTAGTCGGGATAGCTCCAGGGGCAAGCTTCTTCATAGATGGCGCTCACCTGCAGCAGGAATGCATCAGCGTAGCGCGGCGCGACCGCCTGGAGTCCGATAGGAAGCCCCGAGTTGGAGAGCCCCGCCGGGAGCGACGCGGCCGGGTGCCCGGTGAAGTTAAACGGGTAGGTGAACGGGATGAAGCTCGACGGCCCGGCCTTTTGACCGTTGATCGTCTCCGGCGGCGGGCCTTCTGCGACGAAAGCGGTCGTGGCAGTCGTCGGCGTCAGGAGCAGGTCGAACTTCTCAAAGAACGCCGTCATCGAGCGGTTCACCTGGTGGCGCGTTTCGAGCGACTCGGCGATCTGAACCGCAGTCACCTGCCTGCCGTACTCGGCAAAGCGAGCGAAGCCGGGCTCGAGAAGTTCGCGCTGAGCAGGCGTCATCGCATCGACGAGGCGTGTGTCGCCAGAGGCGGCGATGGTGAGCCATGCCAGGATCGGGTCAGCGAAGCCGGGTCCGGCCTCAACCAGCTCGGCGCCCAAAGCTGCCGCCAGTGCCGCCGCCGCCTCGCGGGTCTGGTCGATAACTTCGCGGTCGACGATCGCGTAGCCGAGGTCGGGGCTGTAGGCGATCCGCGTGATGCGGGGCGGGCCTGCGAAGATGGCCGACTCGAACCCGTGACCAGTCGAGTCGAGCGAATCCAGGTCGTTAGGGTGGGGACCAGCGGTGGCATCGATATAGCGCGCCGCATCACGGACGGTGCGGGCCATTGGGCCCATGGTGCTGAAGACGCCCCACGTTGGCGCATGCTCCTGGGCGCGGGGGATGCGCCCGGCAGTCGGCTTGATTCCGTAGCACCCGGAGAACGAAGCCGGGATCCGGATAGAGCCACCGCCATCACTCGCGGAACAGAGCGGAACCATACCCGCAGCAACGGCCGAAGCGCTGCCACCGCTCGACCCGCCCGGCGTCTTCGTTGGGTCCCAGGGGTTGCGCGTGGGACCCCAGAGCAGGTTCTCGGTGTACCCCTTGTAGCCGAACTCCGGCGTGTTGGTCTTCCCCAGGATGACGGCGCCGGCAGCCTTCAGGCGCGCGACCGAAACACCGTCGTGGTCCGCGATGCGTCCTTCGTGGGCACGGGAACCCTCGGTGAAGAGCATCCCTTTTACCGGTTCGAGATCTTTGATGCCCATGGGTACACCGGCGAGTGCGCCGGGATCCTCGTCGCGCGCGATGGCTGCATCGACGGCTGCGGCTTGAGCCTTGGCTGCTTCGGGATCGATGGCAATGAACGCATTCAGCGCCGGGTTTTTCTCTTCGATCCGCTGGAGCGCCGCGGCGAGAACCTCGGCAGCGGAGAATTGCTTGCGACGGATGCCATCGGCGATCTGCCACGCGGTAAGGAGTTCAGGCATGAAGCGACCTCAGGATGGTGATTCGCGGCGGAGTATAGAGTAGTTCACGGGTGCTGCGGCCCCATCCCCATCGGGGTACACTTGGTCAGCGTCAACGGGATGCCTGATCCACCTGTGCACACGGGGTGTGATACGGAACGACGGCTTCAAGCCACGGATCAGGGCGAACGAAAGGATTCGACGCCGATGGACGGCTCAGGCTACCAATCATTGATCCGAGCGCTCGAGTTGCTCGAAAGCCTCCTGGCGAGGATGCCCGCCAATGGCGATGACGCCTTGCTGAATGAAATACATTCCGTGGCTGGCGTCCTCTTCAAGGCTCTCCACGAACATCAGCATTCGGCCGAAAGCCACGACGGCATCCTCCCGGATCTCGTCGAGCTCAAACCGGGCCTGCTACCACAGAGCGACCAGTTGGAGCGCGAACACGCGGAGATGCTCAGCCGGGCCATCGAACTCCAGCGCGAAGCCGAACTCCAGATTGCCAACCACGACTACGACCTGGAACTCATCCAGATGAAAGCGCAGTTGCTGCGGGATATCACCCGGCTGCACCTTCGCGAGTCAGACACGCTGACCTTCGAGGCGCACCTTCGAGTCGAAGGGGGCGAGGGCGGGTAACGCAGGCGCTGCACGCGAGTGCCTTCGCCGCCACGGAACAGAAACGACCCTGCCCGGTGTCGGGTCAGGGTCGTTAGTTCTAAAACGTCAGAAGCTAGCCGCGGATAATCTTCTTGATGCCGCGGAGGCAGAGCCAGGCGGCGAAGCCCGAAGCGAGAATGATCGGCACGGCCGACATCGGATCGTGGGTGCGCTTAAAGATCGCGACGCCATCCTGGATTTCGATGAACCCGATGGGCGAGGCCATGGCGCCGCCACCGCCGCCCGAACCCTCGCCGACGTCACCAGATTCGTCGTCGAGACCACGGCCGGAGCCGCCGCCGAAGCCCCAACGTACCTTCGCGACAGGGATGACCGTGACGCCATCCCGTTCGACCGGGTCGCCGAAGACGGCGCTCGCAGCTGCGCGCAGGCCGACCCGCTCGGCGAGCATCTCAACAATATTCGCACCGCGCCCGTTCGCGGCCCGTTCGGCTTCGCGTAATACACGGCTCAAATCGTCAGTCATCGGATGCCTCCATGGTTCAGGGCCGAATCAGAGGCCCTACTTGAATCGATAGGTGATACGGCCCTTGGTCAGGTCGTACGGCGAAAGTTCCACGAGCACGCGGTCGCCGGTCAGGATCTTGATGTAGTTCTTGCGAATCTTGCCGCTGATGTGCGCTAACACGACGTGGCCGTTCGCCAGTTCGACCCGGAACTGCGCATCGGGCAGCGGCTGGGTCACGATACCTTCGACTTCGATAGCCTCTTTCTTTGCCAAACAGGGACACTCCCAAACGAAAATGTGATTGCTCTAACCCTATCACATAGGCGGAGGTTCGAGGTACGCGAGAGAGGGCTATGCGGGCGTTCCGAAGGCCCTCACGATGGTACGCTGCCTGGATGGTTCGCCCGCTTGCTGCCGTGATTACGCTCGGATGCAAACTGAATACCGCCGATAGCGACGAGATCGCCCGCGGACTGCGAAGGGCTGGCTTCGATGTGGTTGATTCGGTCTGCGAGGCCGACGCGTACGTGTTGAATACCTGCTCGGTCACGCATGTGGCGGATGCGAAGTCGCGGAAGCTCGTTCGCTCGGTGCGGCGGCTTTCGCCGCGGGCGGCGGTCACGGTTACGGGCTGTTTCCCGCAATCGGCCGGGTTCGAAGCGACCCGCGAACTTGGCGCCGACTTCGTGATTGGAACGCGTGACCGGGACAAGGACGAACTCATCCGGTTCATCTCCGGTGCGACGAGCAAGGCGACCGCCGAGCCGCCGACTCCGGTTTGGGCAGCGGCACAAGCACGCGCGTTCGTCAAGGCCCAGGAAGGGTGCAACGACGTCTGCGCGTTCTGCATCGTGCCCCGCACGCGCGGCCGCGAAGAGTCCCGTTCGATTGAACGGGTGGCCGCCGAGGTCAACCTCGCAGTCGATGCGGGCGTGAAGGAAGTGGTGCTCACCGGCACGCAACTCGGGGCCTGGGGCAGAGAGTTTGCGACCCCGCTCAGCCCACACGACCTCATTTCGGGGGTGCTCGAACGGACGGAAGTTGCGCGCCTTCGGTTCAGTTCGCTTCAGCCGCAGGACATTTCGCCGGAGCTGCTGGCCCTCTGGGGCGACCCCCGCGTGATGCCGCACTTCCACCTCGCGCTGCAATCGGGGAGCGACGCGACGCTGATGGCGATGCGACGGCGGTACACCGCCGGTCAATTCCTGCTGGCCGCGGAACGCATCCGGGCGGCGGTTCCGGACGTGGCAATCACCACTGACGTGATCGCGGGCTTCCCCGGCGAGACCGATGCGGATTTCGAAGCGACGCTCGCGCTCTGCCGTGAGGTTGGCTTCGCACGCTTGCACTGCTTCCCTTATTCGCAGCGCAGTAAGACGGCGGCGGCACGGATGGCGAACCAGGTGCCGCCCGAACTGAAGCGCGAACGCATGGCGCGGCTACTCGAACTCGGGCGCGAACTGTCGCTCTCTTTTAACGCCACCCACGCGGGGCAAGTGCGACCGGTGCTCTGGGAATCGACACGTGGAGCCGGCGAGCCTGCGAGCGACCTCTGGTTTGGACACACTGATAACTACATTCCTGTTTATACAAATGCGAGGAATCTCTTCAACCGCGTGACACCGGTGCAACTGGGCGCAGTGTACGATGACGGCGTATGGGGGAGTTCCCCCGGGGAGGCCGTGTGAACGCACTACGGCGAATTTTCCTGGTTCTCTATAGCGTTGTGCTTCTCGCTGCGGTCGGCGGCGTGGCAGCGCTCGCGTGGAACCAGGACGAACAACTCGACCTGACCATCGGCAAGCTCAACATGCAGGCGTTCATCGAGGCGAATAACGAAGCAAAATGGATCCTGACCGCAATCCTTGCGGCGATCGGTCTGCTAGCGATCTGGTCCCTGTTTGTCGCGTTCTGGCCTTCGCGCGAGGGTTCGCGCGGGGCAATGCGAATCAAGCAATCCGACGGCGGAACGGTCGAAGTGACATCCGAGGCGATCGAATCGCTGCTGAAGGGCGAACTGGAAGCGCTCCCGGAGGTGCAGTCGGCCACGCCGCGGGTCAAGCTCGCAGGCGGCGCGGTGGACACCTACCTCGACGCCCAGATCGAGCCGAGTTCGAGCATCGCTCATGCGACCAAGCTGCTCGCCGCGACAGTCGAAGAGACGCTGCGCGAGCAGGTCGGCGCGACGGCTATCCGCCGCCCGGTCATTCGTATCAGCTACGACGAGATGGCAGCGCGGCCAGTTGCCGTGCGCCGAGCGAGTCCTCCACCGCCACCAGCGCCCGAGCTTCGGCCACAGCGCGAACCCGAGTACGAGTCCTCCGCCTATCCACCGGCGACAACTGCAGCGATTGACGATGCTGAGCGGCCTCCAGAAGCGCCGCGTTTCGTATCATCTAGCGATGAGGAATCCTCGAAGGCATGACTGAGGCCGATACCCACGCGCCTCCACCACCGGGCGAACTGCCCTGGGTGATGGAAGCACTCCTGTTTGTTGCGGAAGAGCCTCAACCGTTACAGGCACTGGCACGAGCGGCGGGCGTGAGCGATGGTGCCGCACGGAAAGCGCTCAATCAGCTCAGTGCGGACTACGAGGCGCGAGGGTTGCGCCTGCTCGAAGACGGCAACCGTTACCAACTCGGCGCCGCGCCGTCCTATGCCCGCTACATCGAGAATATGCTCGGCACAGGACCGGGGCAGCGCCTCACGCGGGCGACGCTCGAAGCACTGACGATCATTGCCTACAAGCAGCCGTGTACGCGTGCCGAAATCGAGGCGATCCGCGGGGTGAACAGCGACCGCCTGGTCGCGATCCTCGAACAAGGCGGTCTGATCGAGAACGTCGGGACGGGCGATGGGCCGGGCCGCCCGAAGCTCTATCGAACGACCATGCGGTTTCTCGAGCATTTCGGCATTCGCAGCCCGCGTGAACTCCCCCCATTGCCAAGCGCGCCAGAGGAGCCGCTCGTGGAGGCGGAGATCTAGCCAGAGCTCGGTGTGCCACTGGCGTTGGTTTTAACCACCAAGGACGCGAAGGGCGCCAAGCCTTTGGTAAGGGCCTTCGTGTTCTTGGCGCCGTTTGTGTTAAGGCTCAGCTGCGATGTGGGACTGGGTTTTTCTTAAACACCAACGGCGCGAAGAGCGCCAAGCATTTTGGTAAGGGCCTTCGTGTTCTTTGTGGCCCTTGTGTTTGAACAGCACTGCTGGCCGCCCGGCCGCGTGCGAACGTAGGCGGGCACCCGGATAGGATTGCCCGATGGCGGAACAGCGCCCTGCGGCAAGCGAATCGCTACCCGGGAGGGCAGCCGGTG
>JBATAT010000096.1:0-2405 GCA_049662005.1 Tepidiformaceae bacterium | reverse complement strand
GTCCGTGGGCTGCCGGTCTTGTAATCGACGATCGCCAGTTGGCCGTCGGGGCCGACATCCACGCGGTCGGCGAGGCCACGGAAGGCGAGAGTTTCGCCGTTCGCCAGCTTCAGTATCGCGGGGGGCCGAACATTGGGGCGGCCGGGCGTCGCATCCATCCCGAACGAGGCCTCGGCCCGGGCGAAGCGGAAGCCGTTTGTTCGACGCTCTTTAATCTCATCGTCGAGCAGGAGTTCGAGATCGCGCAGGAGCCTCGCCTGCTCGGCCCGCCAGGTAAGGGACCTGCCAGTGATGCCCCGGCGCTCTGCTTCGCCGAAGCTGGCCTGTGTAATCGCGCGCAGTTGCTCCCGTTCCTCCGCGGTCCAATCGGCCGCAGGGTCGGGGCGGTCGCCTGTAGCGGCAAAGAACTTCTCGAGGATGTCGTGGATAATCTTGCCGATTGCGGCTGGCTCGATCGTGACCACGTCCTCCGGGCGTTCGACCTCGCCGACGTGAAGGATGTTGCCGAGGAAGTATCGGAACGGGCACTTCGCAAAGGTTTCGAGTGCAGTTGGCGAAATCGGTTTCAGTTCACTGGGGACGGGCGCGAGGCTCCCGGGTACGCGGCCGCTCCAGCCGTCCAGGCGGTCGCTGCGCCGCCTCCCGCGGGAGTGTTTGGCATGGATTCCCTGGGCGAGCGCGTTCCAGCCCGAACCGTCGTCGAGGAGGAAGTGGCGTTCGAGATGGACGCGCTGGGAGAACAGGCTGGCGAGGTCCCACTCCTGCAGCGAAGCCCGTTCCGGCCCCCGCCGCAAGGCCGATTCGAACGAGTGGACCACCCGGAACCAGCCGGGCGTTTCGGTCAGCATCTTTTCGAGTTCGGTCGCATACACGGGTGCGCGGTGGAGTTCGCTCGCGGCGGTGAGCAACCAGCGGGAAGGCTGCGTGGCCCGCTGGGCGCGCAAGTCACCACGGGGAGTGCTCAGGATTCGCGTTGGGGCGCTGAGCAGGGTGGCGAGGTAGGCGCGACGCTGGTCTGTTGGCAACCGCCCCCCGGGAGGTAGTTCGCCGCCGGCCGAAGCACGCTCCTCCGAGGTGAGGATCGGGTCGTCCTGCGATGCGGACGGGAAGGCACCTTCGACCATGCCGAGAACGATGACCGCATCGAATTCCATCTCCGCCGCGAGTGTGATCGGCCCTGTGAAGATGCCTTCGCCGAGTTTGCCGATACGGCCGAAGGGCACTTGCAGGACCTCTTCGAGCGCGGCAGCGAATTCGGCTCGCCCAACGATCGGGTCGAGATCTGGTGGAAGCGTCGAGCTGCCCGCAGCGATCGCTTCGAGCTGACGCTTCACCTGTTCCCGCGCCTCGAGTTGGCCTTCGTCGTCGACGCCACGCTCGGGCAAATAGGTATCGAGCCACTTCAGCGCCTGGCCGGCGTGTTCGCCGGCATGGAGGGCCTGGTCGTCGCCGAGTTCGTCTCGAAGATGCTTCATAAATGCGCGCAGCGAACGTGCCCATTCCGCGTCGTGACTCGCCGTCGTTTCTCCATCGCGTGCCCGGAATTGGGAGCGCTGCTCCTGGGCGAGCGCGTAGACCTCGAGACGGGTGTCCCACTGTTCGGCGCCGCCAACGACGCCCGCGTTGCGGCTGATTTCATCCCAGCGGTGCGATGGCGCCTCGGCCGGCCCATCGAAGATCGGGGCCGAAGTAAGCCAGTCCATCACGACGTCGCGTGCATAACCCGCATCTGCGGCGCCGGAGGAGGCTGCTATTCGGGGAAGACCGAGCAGTGTCCTCCCGGGGACTGTCTGGGCGACCGTCCGGTTCGGTGGTCCATTGTGTGGAATGCCCGCGGAGGTAAGCGCGTCGTCGAGCAAGCCTGCGTAGTTCTCGCGCGATTCGTAGGTCACGGCGATGCGATGGAGCGGCACGCCGCCGGCGACGAGCGCCATCGCCTGGCGGATGGCCTCGCGCACTTCCTCTTCGGGATCGGTCGCGGAAACGATTCGGGTGACCGCTGGCAGGGTGGCGGCGGTTCGAACACGATCGCCAGCAGTGCCGAGACGTTCGGCGAGCGCTTCGGTCACAGTATCGACAGCCGTATCGCCGGTGAGCCCCAGGATCGCGTGGACTTTCCCGGTACCGGCAAAAGCCAGTAATCGTTCGAGTGCCGGAGCGAGCTTGCGTGGCAGGTAGAGGACGATGGCGCCGGATTCGGTGGCCGCATCCGAGCCTGAGGCGAGGTTCTTCTCGGCGGCATCCATAAGGTCCACTTCGTCGAAGAACCCGGCGGTCAGTTCGCGAAACCGCGCGTAGAGGCGGACGACATCGCTCGCGCGGCGGCTCGTCCGGGAAAGCCGAGACAGGCCCTCCGGGGAGGTCTCGCGGAGTTCGGCGAAGACTCGCTGCAGTTCCCGGCCGGT
>JBATAT010000095.1:0-5348 GCA_049662005.1 Tepidiformaceae bacterium | reverse complement strand
GTTTCACGATCTTCGACCACCTCTGGTACACGCCTCTCGATACGGGCGTTCGCGAGAACTTCCTCGCATCGAGCATCGAACAGCAGGATCCGACGCACTTCACCGTGAAGCTGCAGGATTCATTCTTCCACGATAAGGCGCCGGCGAGCGGGCGCGCAGTGAAGGCATCGGATGTGAAGGCCAGCCTCGAAAGCGCGGCCAAGCAAACGAAAATCTCGAATAGTTCGTGGTGGACGCAGATTTTCGACCACATCGAGACGCCGGACGACAAGACGGTGAACTTCATTCTCAAGGGCGTCGATGCCTGGGGGTTTAGTTCGACCAACGGGGGCAGCCCGATCGCAAGTTCGATCCTTCCTGAACAGATCGCCAAGGACCCGACATTCATGGATAACGACCTCGTCGGCAGCGGGCGCTACCAGTTCGTGAGCCACGAGAACGGTGCGAACTTCAAACTGAAGCGCTTCGACAAGTGGCGAATAACGGGCGAACCCTATCTCGCAGGCATCCAGTACAAGCTCATCCAGGAGCAGGCAGCGGCGCTGGCCGCGTTCTCAGCGAAGGATATCGACTCGGTCGCGCTGACGAACAAGCTCGAGCGCGAAGACCTTGTGGCCAAGCTGGGCAAAGACGTCGTCATCGATACGGTTGATTCGCGTGCCGTCTGGCTGGTGCAGTGCCGGGGCGACGGTGTGTGGGTCGACGAGCGCATCCGGAAGGCGATCTACCTCGCGCTCGACCGCAAAGAGATGATCAACCTGATGAACTTCGGCGAAGGGAAGCTGAGCGGACCGGTTCCGCCTGCTTTCGGTGAATCCCTCACCGCTGCGGAGATCGACGCGACCTACGGCAAGAAGGACGTTGCGGAGGCAAAGAAGCTGCTCGCGGCGACCGCCTTCGATACGAACAAAGAGTACGAAATCAAGTACATCGTGCCGGGCGACCGCTACCAGCAGTTCGCGCAGATCGTTCAGTCGCAACTCCAGGCGAACCTGGGCATCAAGACAAAGCTTGTGGGCGAAGACTTTGGCAAGTGGCTTTCGCAGTCGCTCTACGGATCGCAATACGACGGTTTCATTACCTATCCGACGCTCGCCTACGACGATCCGAGTTCGTACATCGGTTCGTTTGGCAAGGAAATTGGTGGCCGCCCGAACTGGGCCGGCTATGTGGACGACGAACTGGACGCCGCCCTGCAAAAGCAAAAGACCATCCTCGACGACGTGCAGCGTCGAACGGCGGTCCAGGAATTGCAGAAGCGCGGCTACGAGAAGGCGGCGCCGTTCATCCCCACGTTCATCGCGGTTACGAACGATGCAACCTGGAATTACGTGAAGGGCCGGGTTGTTGGACGGGGAAGCTACGGCCTCTTCAACGGCAAAATGTACATCGATAAGGGCTGACGTCAGAAATGCGCCAGTATGCGATGCGGCGGTTGGCCTATCTGCCACTGATCGTGGTGGTGGTCTCGATCATCACGTTCTTCACGTTGCGGCTTCCGTTCGCCACGGATCCGGTGACGTTGTACGTGAACCAGACCACCACCGTGGAACAGGAAGACGCGATACGACACGACCTGGGGCTCGACAAGCCCGTCATCGAGCAGTTCGGGATCTGGATCGGCAACGTCCTCCGCGGAAACCTTGGCGAGACGTTCCGCAGCGGTCAGCCCGTTTGGCCAGAGATCCAGCGGCGCTGGCCGGTGAACCTGGAGATCCTGATCCTCTCGGTTGGGTTCAGTTTCGTCTTCGGCGTGTCGTTCGGAGTAATTTCCGCGGTCAAACAGAACTCGATCACGGATTACTTGTTCCGAGTTGGGGCAGTGTTCGGTCAATCGATCCCGGACTTCTTCCTGCTCATTTTGCTGATCGTCCTGCCATCGATCTGGTGGAACTACTCACCACCGGTGGGCGGGCACGTCTCGATTTTCGAAGACCCGTGGACGAACATGCGGCTCTATCTGCCGCCGACGTTGCTTCTCGGGGTAGGCGGGGCAGCGACGATGATGCGGCTCACCCGGTCGACGCTGCTCGAAGTCTTTCGCCAGGACTACATGCGAACGGCGCGAGCGAAAGGGCTGGCGGGCCGCAATGTGGTGATCAGCCACGGACTTCGGAACGCCATGATCCCGATCGTGACGTTACTTGGCGGCCATGTGACGGCACTGTTCTTCGGTTCGTTGATCCTCGAACAGGTCTTTTCGATCAACGGTCTGGGGCAGTTCTTCCTGGCCTCGGCGATTACATCGGACTTCCCGGTGGTTCAATTTCTTGTGTTGTATAGCGCGGTGGTGATTGTGACGATGAACCTCTTGATCGACCTTTCGTACGCCGTCATCGATCCTCGCGTGAAGTACTCCTGATGGCGACGCAAGCTGCAACAGGCGGAACGACCGGACTGGATTGGGCGTATGTGCCCAAGCGGGCCGGCTTTGGGCGCAGGATGGCGCGCCTGGCGCGCCAACACCCTGCCGGTGTTTTCGGCCTGATCGTGCTCATCGGATTCGTAGTGCTTGGTCTGTTCGGGGGCGCACTGGCGCCGTACCCGCCCGACAAGCTGAGCGTGGGGCGCCAGCTCGCCGGTCCGTCTGGAGCGCACCCGTTCGGACTCAACCAGCTCGGCCAGGACGTCTTCAGTCGCATCCTCGCGGGGGCGCGAATCTCGTTCATCATCGCGTTCTGGGCGGTGTTCCTGGGAGCCGGAACGGGGTCGTTCCTCGGCATCCTTGGCGGATACTTCGGACGCTGGCTGGACTACATCGTGCAACGCTCCGGCGAAGCCTTCGCGGCATTCCCGGGGCTGGTCCTCTACCTCATGCTGCGGGCGGCGTTCGGACCAAACCTGAAGACGATCATCGTATCGATCGCGGTGGGGGCGCTCTTCGGTGGGAACCGGGTCCTCCGCGGCGTGACGATCATCGAATCGCGGCAGATCTACGTCGAGGCGGCACGGTCGATCGGCTGCTCGGAATGGCGAATCTTCTTACGGCACGTCATCCCGAACGTTCTGCCGCTGGTTGTCGTGATCATGAGCGGTGCGCTCGGCGCGGCAATCCTGGCGGAATCGGCGCTGGCCTTCCTCGGCCTGGGTCCAACCGAAGCATCCTGGGGCCGTGATATGTCCGGGACGAACCTGACGGTCGCACGGAACGGCTACTGGCACGTGGTCGTGTTCCCGGGCATCGCGATTAGCCTGGTCGTGCTGGGCGCCAACCTGCTTGGCGATTCGCTGCGCGACATCTGGGACCCGCGGCTCAGGAAGTAGCCGAAGGCGAAGTGGTGGCGGGGCTGGCGAAGAGCCGGTTCCGAACCACGAGGAGCACCGCGCTAACCACGATGACCAGTGCAGGGGCAACGCCAAACTGCCACGGCGCGAAGGATCGGTCGTTCGCTGCCCAGAGCGCGCCGAGGGTCAGGCTCGTGCCGGCAACGAAGCCAACAGCCAGCACCTTCGCTGCCCTCGAACGGCTTCCGTAGAATTCGCCGGAGAGCAGGACGGCGATCGCCGGGAAACCGGTGGCGGTGAGAAAGATCAGGCCGACCGCGATGGCGAACAGCCATCCCTGGTCGGTGGCGCCACCGACGACGTGGAGTGCAAACGCGGCGGCGAAGAGAACGAAGGCGCCAACAATTCCGAACAGTGGACGCGTCATGCGACAAGCGTAGCAGCGCTGTGGTGGTTATGCCGTAAGGCCCGTGCGATCCGCCTGGTGCGAAGCTTCGCTCGTGCGCTTCAGGCCTGCGGCCTCGATTTTCATGTTCTTCATGATGCCCGGGCCGATGAATGGCCTGACCAACCACCCGAATGGTGTGCGCACGTCGATCGACAGGGTTACGCGGCTCCTGCCCGCGTACGGCTCAATCCAGTGGCCACCGACGGTCGTCGCACCTCGCGCCCTGGTCTGCCAATCGAATCCGCGGCCCGGTTCCCAGCGAGTCACGGTCCACCTCGCCTTCGGCGTGCCTCTCGCATCGACCAGTGCAGAACCGCCGAGGCCGAACCCCGGCGTCAAGTCTTCGACCGTCCGAACGGAGGCGGTCCATTCCGGCCACTTCGCAACATCCGCCATCACCTGCCAGATTCGGTCAACCGGTGCGTCGATATCAACAGATGTTTCCCAGCGAGCCATTGGTTCCTCCATAGCTTCTGAAATGGCGTCATCTGCATTCAGTATTGGACGTGCGGCACCCTGCTGGAATCCTACTTTCGGCGGATTGAACGGCGCGTGGGCTAACTCGTGGCGTCCGCCTCAGGCGGTTTGCTGGCTATGTGGGCTGACCCGAATCCCAAGGCGGGCGCGGACGAGGCCGATGGAGCGCTGGAGGCGGTCCAGTTTGCGGAACTGTTCGAGGGACTCGCGGTGGAGCCCTTCAACCTGGTTGGAGAGGAGGAACTCGTGTCTCATGCGGGCTTCTTCGTAGTACATGGTGGGACCTTTCTATGCGGGGGGCGCCATTGCCTGGAGTTCGGCCATGCGTTGGGAGAACAGCCTGCCGGTTGTCATGCCGCCTTCGACGGGGACACAGATGCCGGTCACGAAGCTGGACGCATCGCTGGCGAGCCAGAGGGCCGCGTTGGCCACGTCGTTGGCATCGCCCGAACGAGGGATGGGCTGGGCTTTCGTGAAGCCCATCTGGAGCATCGGGATGAGGCCTTCCGCCTGTTCCTGGGTCATTCCACCAACACGTCCGAAGATCGCGGTTGGGATGGCGCCAGGAGCGATGGCGTTGACCCGGATGTTCTCTTCGCCGACTTCGTTGGCAATGACTCTAGTCATGTGGATAACTGCCGCTTTGGCTGCCGAGTAGAGCGTGCCGCCATAGCCGACGCCGAGGCCAGCGACGCTGGCCGTGTTGATGATGCTTCCCGACTTCTGCCGTTTCATGACGGGAACGGCATGCTTCATGCCGAAAGCGACGCCCCCAAGGAGGAGGTCGATGACGTCGTGGAACATCGCGGGCGTGAGATCCTCAATGAGCGTCTCGGGGTGGCCGCGACCGGCATTGTTGAACATCACATCGAGACGGCCGAATTTCTCGACGGCGTGGTTCACGGCCGCGCCAATCTGCTGCTCGTCGGTGACATCGGTGTGCTGGTAGGTGGCGTTCGGACCGAGTTCTTCGACCATGCTGGCGCCGCGTTCGTCCTGGATATCGGCGAGGACGACCTTCGCGCCCTCGGCGATAAAGAGCCGGGCAGCAGCCGCACCGATGCCGCTTGCCGCTCCGGTGACGACCGCTACTTTGCCTTCGAGTTGACCTGCCATTGTTCTGCCTCCAGTTCGGGTTGTTGTTCGAGCCGCGTCCCGGCGGCTTGAATCACTTGGTATTACGCGCGGCGTGCAGGAA
>JBATAT010000094.1:0-10191 GCA_049662005.1 Tepidiformaceae bacterium | reverse complement strand
TCGTCTTTTGAAGTGGGCAGTCCAAAAAGCAACACTGCCGGGATCTTGAGGTGCTGCAGGCTCAGTGCCTCATCCGCGAGTTGGTCGATCCCGACGCGGTCCTGTCCCGGCATCGAGGCGATCGGTTGCCGGCCGGAAAGCCCGGCTTCGATGAACAGCGGATAGATCAGGTGACGCGGCGTCAGTTCGGTTTCGCGAACCATCCCGCGGATCGCTTCCGATCCACGAAGCCGCCGATGACGCTTAAATGCTGGCAGTTCCACAGTTTTCAAGTCTAGCATCAGTGCTCTCCCCGAATTCTCGAACCGTCCTGTGGGGTATCCTCAAAGGCATGGAACGGCGACTTCCACCCGAATACGCGGGATGGCAGGACTTCGAGGCGGCCTTTCGCCGGCTGACCACGCCGGAGCTTGTCCTTGAGATCCAGGACGGCTCGCCCGAGCGCCGTTTGGCAGCGCTTTCGGTCATTGATCTCGCCGATGTCGCCCACTCCACCATCGAAGATTGGATCCGTGCGCTGCCCGATTCCGAGGCCAACGAACTCGCCGGTGCAATCCCCGTTCAGCGGCCGCGCGCTGGCTGTGCCGAAGATGTCCGATGGGTCGAAGTCGCACGCCTCGGGTTCGAACATCGGCGCCTGCCAACCTTTCTCGTGATGCTTTTTTCCTCCCTCGAAGCGCTCGACGCCCGTGGCTGCGCCGAAGCTCCCGGGGAGTGGGAGCGCATTGGCGACTGGCTCGGCGATGTGTACGACCGCGTCATCGCCAGGGGCGAAATGGAAGCGCGCGATGACATTTCACTGTTCGTTTTCGAAAACTACCTCGGCAACCCGGCGATCTTCGAAGCCTTCTGCGGCATGATCGTCCGCCACGAGCCGTTGGCAATCGAGGTGAGTGCCAACCCCGCGCTCTACCTCTCGCAGGTCGATGAGGCCCACCAGCGCTTCGCCCTCCAGGAAGCCGCCGCCAATGGTGGTCTCCCGTTTGCTGCCGCCTGGGCCACCCTGCAAGCGGGGTAGGGCGCACCTACATCGCGCACTCGCCTTCGCCGCGCTGCAGCTGGTAGAGCTCCAGCCGGTTCCAGTCGATGAACATCTGCTGATTGTCGTCGCTGAACTCTCCCGGCAGCGTTAGATCCCGGATCTCGTTCTCAAACGGCTCCGAACCCACACGGTCGAAGAACGTGTTGAACTCCTCGCCCGGCTTGCGGTCCCGTTCGTAGAGGTTCACGACCCGCTCAACTGCCTCGGGACCACGCTTGGCGGGCAGGCGGACTTTCAGCTGCGTCGCCATCCGCAGGTTCCCATTGTCATAAGAACCGCCGAGGAACATGTGGTAGGCGGGGAGCTGCTGCGGGCCAACCTTCATCGCCGCCCCATGGAAGCCAATGTTCGCGATGTGGTGCTGTCCGCAGCTGTTCGGGCAGCCACTCATCTTGATGTGGATCTTCTTCGTCAGCGGGTCGCGGATGTCCATCACTTCGACTTTTTCCTGGATCGCCTGGTTCAGACCCATTGAAGCGGTAATTCCGAGCTTGCAGCTGTCCGTTCCCGGACAACTCACCACGTCCGTGATCGTTTGCGATCCGAGGTCGGCGAGTCCGAGCTCCTTCAGCTTTTGAAACACCTCGTACAGGCTTTCGTCGCGCACCCAGCGGAGGACGATGTTCTGCCCCACTGTCGTCCGGGCATATCCGCCGCAGTACTCACGCATGATGTTCGCGATCCCGCGGAACTGCTCTGGCTTCAGGTCGCCTCGAGTGACCTTCACTTCGACGGTGCTGAACCCCTGTTGCTGCTGCGCCGCCACGTTCGCGGTCGCGAAGGCCGCGAACTCCCGCCGGTCGCCGTTCGGCTGCCCGTAGTTCGGCTTTTTCGCCGGGGCCTTCGCTTCCTCGTCGTGGATGTAGAGCAAGCGGTCCGGGCGGAAGTCCTTGTTCGCCCAGTCGCCCTTCAGTTCGTCGTCGACCATGCGACGGAATTCTTCGATACCAACGCGGTCTACAAGGAACTTCAGGCGGGCCTTCGACCGGTTTTTCCGCAACTCATCGGCCTTTTCGAAGATCCTGACCACGGCCTCCGAGAGCTTCAGATACTCGTCGACGGAGACGAACGGGGTGAGCACCCCGGCATTTCGGGCCATGATGCTCAGCCCGCCACCGGTTACGACTTCGAAGCCCTTCACGCCGTTCTGGATCCGCGGGATAAACCCCAGGTCGTGGATCCCGGTGATGGCATTGTCGGCGTCAGTCGCGGTGAAGGCCGCCTTGAACTTGCGTGGCAGCAACTGCGAAAGCGGGTTGCGCAGCCAGAACCGCGCGAACGCCCCTGCGTACGGGGTCGGGTCGAACAATTCTCCCGGCTGCACGCCTGCCCACGGGTCGCCGGTCACGTTGCGAACGGTGTTGCCACAGGCCTCGCGAGTGGAAAGGCCGGCCTTGCCCATGAGGAAAAGTGCCTCGGCCGCCCGGGCGAGCGGGATGTGGTGGAACTGGAAGTTCTGGCGGGTTGTGATATGGCCCTTCCGTAGCGGCGCGTATTTCTCCGCCACTTCCGCCATCGCGTCCATCTGGTCGGGTGTGACTCCCCCGAAGGGCAGCTTCACCCGGACCATCTGGACGTTCGCCTGGCGCTGGCCGTACACCCCCTGCTTCAGGCGATAGCCGATGAACTGCAATTCATCCAGTTCCCCGTTGAGCATCCGGTGGGCCTCGGTCTGGAAATCCTCGAGCTCTTTTTCAAGGACGGGCAGGACCAGGGCTGGCTCGTTCGTATAGACAAGGGTTTCGACTTCGGGCATTCGGTACTCCAACCGGTTGCGGCACCGGCATCCAAGATTTACTGGAAAGATGACCGACTTTATCAACTATAGGTCTTGCCCGCAATGGTCGATGTTGATAAAGTCGACGGAATTACTCAACTATACGAGGCCGCGGTGACCACCACCCCTGCTCCAAGCTTCACTGAATCCGAGCTCGCCACGCTGAGTTTACAATTCGAATCCGAGGATCCGCGAGCGATCGTGCGGTGGGCCGTCGATACCTTCGGCGATGACCTTTCCGTGGGCGCCAGCTTCGGCGGCGCGAGCGGAATGGCCATCCTGCATATGGTCGCCGAGCTCAAATCCGACGTGCATATCTTCGTCCTCGATACCGACTACCTGTTCGAAGAAACGCACCAAACGATGCGAAACGCCGTTCCGGCGCTGGGCCTGCGTAACGTCAACGTCTTCAAGTCGCATCTCTCGCACGAAGAGCAGGCTCGCAACCACGGTTCCGCGCTCTGGATGCGTGACCCCGACCTTTGCTGCGAACTCCGGAAGATAGAACCGAACCGCCGCGCCCTCGATGGGAAATCGGCCTGGGTTAGCGGCCTCCGCCGGGACCAATCAGAGGGTCGTGCCGAGACGCCAATCGTCTCGTGGGCAGCGAAGTTCAGCGTGGTGAAGATTAACCCGCTTGCGAATTGGACCGAGAAGCAAACGTGGGACTACCTCATCGCGAACAAGGTTCCCTACAACCCGCTCCTCGACCAGGGGTACACGAGCATCGGCTGCTACAACTGCACCATCCCTGGCGTGCAGGGCCGCGCTGGCCGCTGGCAGGGCTTCGAGAAAGAGGAGTGCGGCCTCCACACCTAGGCCATCCAGGACCATGAACGACACCCAATTATTTCATCCGGGAGATCAGCGCGTGACCCAAGAACAAGGCTTTGTGCTCTGGTTCACCGGCCTCTCTGGCGCCGGGAAGTCGACCCTCACCGAGGCGGTCGCGCCACTCTTGCGCGCCCATCGACGGCGGGTCGAGGTGCTTGATGGCGATGAAGTGCGCCGCAATCTTTCGAAAGGTCTCGGGTTCAGCCGCGAGGATCGCGATACGAACATTCTCCGCATCGGCTTCGTTGCGAACCTGCTCGCTCGTAACGGTGTGGGGGTGATCACCGCGGCGATTTCGCCCTATCGCGATACGCGGGCTGCGGTCCGCCACATGGTCGAAGCCGACGGCGCACGCTTCATCGAGATCCACGTCGCGGCCACCCTTGAAGAGTGCGAGGCCCGCGACGTCAAGGGACTCTATGCCGAAGCCCGCGCAGGAAAACGCCCCGGGTTCACGGGCATCGACGATCCCTACGAGCCTCCCCTCACGCCCGAATTGGTTATTCCCACCGGAAAAGAGGCACTCACGGCGTCGGTCGGTCGCGTCATCGAGTTCCTCGCCTCCGAAGGGCTAACCTCGCCCGTTCTGGAGCCAGTTCGATGAACGCCGAAGTCGCGTCGGTGCCGGTTGAACACGACTCCGTCCTCGAAATGCTCGAGGCTGAGGCCATCTTCATCATGCGCGAAGTGGCGGCGGAATTCGAACGCCCCGCACTGCTGTTCTCGGGAGGGAAGGACTCCATCGTCCTCCTGCGAATCGCCGAGAAGGCCTTCTGGCCGTCGCGCATCCCATTCCCCGTCATGCACGTCGATACCGGCCATAACTTCCCCGAAGTCATCGAATTCAGAGACCGCCGGGTCGCTGAACTCCAGGCGAACCTGATCGTTGCCTCCGTCCAGGAGGGTATCGACCGCGGTGAACTTGTGGAGGAGCGCGGCCCGCGTGCCTCGCGCAATCGGCTGCAAACGCCGGTCCTCCTCGCTGCCATCTCTGGACGCCAGGTCGACGCCGCAATCGGCGGCGCCCGTCGCGACGAAGAGAAGGCGAGGGCGAAGGAGCGTGTCTTTTCCTTCCGCGACGAGTTCGGCCAGTGGGACCCGCGGAACCAGCGCCCCGAACTGTGGAATCTCTTCAACGGGATGCACGTGCGCGGAGAGCACATGCGCGTCTTTCCGCTCTCCAACTGGACTGAACTCGATATCTGGCGCTACGTCCAACGCGAAAACCTCGAGGTGCCGTCCATCTACTTCGCGCACAATCGCGCGGTCTTTGAACGTGATGGCATGTTGATGGCCGCCAGCGACTTTATTCCGCTCCTCCCGGGCGAGAAGCCGTTCTGTGCGATGGTCCGATACCGAACCGTGGGTGACATGACCTGCACTGCCGCCGTCCGTTCGGATGCAGCCACGATCTCGACGGTTGTCGCCGAAATAGCCCTGACGCGGATCACCGAACGCGGACAGAGCCGGACCGATGACCAGGTCTCGGAGGCCGCGATGGAAGACCGCAAGCGCGAGGGCTACTTCTAGTGGATCTTCTCCGTTTCGTGACGGCTGGTTCCGTCGATGACGGCAAGAGCACGCTCATCGGGCGGCTGCTCTACGATTCGAAACAGGTTTTCGATGACACGCTCGCAAGCCTCGAACGGGCAAGCGCCGCCCAGGGCCGGGGCGAAGTCAACCTCGCCCTCCTCACCGACGGGCTTCGGGCTGAGCGCGAACAGGGCATCACGATCGATGTTGCCTACCGCTATTTCGCCACCCCGCGACGGAAGTTCATCATCGCGGATTCGCCTGGCCACGTGCAGTACACCCGGAACATGGTGACCGGCGCCTCAACGGCGCAACTCGCACTCATTCTGGTAGACGCCCGCAAAGGCGTGGTCGAACAGACCCGGCGGCATACCGCCCTCACCAACCTGCTCGGGATCCAGCATCTCGTGCTCTGTGTGAACAAGATGGACCTCGCTGAGTGGTCGGAGGCGCGCTACCTCGAGATAGAGGGCGAGTACCGCGCGCTGGCGAACCGGCTCGGTGTTCCAACGGTATCAGTCGTGCCGATGGCGGCCGTTTCCGGCGAGAACATCGTCGAGCCGGCCCCAAGCATGCCCTGGTATAACGGCCCAACCCTTCTCGAACTCCTCGAAACGGTTGAAGTTCCTGACCCGGCCCGTCATGCCGATGTTCGATTCCCGGTTCAGTACGTGATCCGGCCCCAGACCACCGAATACCACGACTATCGCGGCTACGCCGGCACCCTTGCCGCGGGTGTCCTTGAGGTTGGTTCGCGCGTGACCGTCTTGCCCGTGGGAAAGACTTCGCGGGTCACGGCCATCGACCGCTTCGACCAGTCCCTTGCGGCGGCCGAACACGGGGATGCTGTTACCGTGCGACTGGAGGACGATATCGACATCGGCCGCGGCCACATGCTCGTCAGTGCGGGAGCGCCGCTGCCGTCGACAACTCGCTTCACCGCCGATGTCTGCTGGATGAACGACGCCACGGAGCTGCGGCCACGCCAGCAGTTCTGGATCAGGCATACCACTCGACGTGTGAAATGCGTGGTCGAGTCATTGGATGATCGCCTCGATGTCGCAACGCTCGACCGAATCCCCACGCCGGAAACGATGGCCTTAAACGATATCGGGCAGGTCTCAATTCGGGCGCTCGAACCGCTGTTCGCTGATCCATACGCTATCAGCCGCGAAACCGGCAGCTTTATCCTCGTCGACCCCGCCACCCGCCACACCGTCGCCGCCGGCATGATCCGAGACGTTTCGCCGTGCCCGGCCGTCCGTGACGCCTGAAGAGCGGGCCCTTCCGGCGGTTCCCGAACTGCCCGTTGAGCACAGCGCCTCACCAACGGATGGCCGGCAGGTCGCGCGGCGCCACGCGTTCCGAGCGATCGCCGCCATGGGCGGTCTCTTTCTCTTCGTCTTCGCGCTCAAGGTTATTCAATCCGGCGCGAGCGCCATCGTTCCCGTTCTCGACTCGCTGGACATTTCGGGGCCGGCGAACGCCCTTGGGTTCGGTTGGCTGGCCGCCTATGTCGCCCTCAGTGGCTCGCCGGTCGCGGCCATTGGAACGACGCTCCTCGCGGGCGGGGTCCTCAACGAGCGTGAAGCGTTCGCCATCATCGGTGGGTCGCGTCTCGGAGCCTCGTTTATCGTTCTCGCTATCGGGTACGTCCTTTACGTTACCGGCCGCCGCAATCCCGATGGCCTCTCGATCGGCGTCATCGCCCTGCTGACGACGTTCACCACGCAGGGGCCAGCCATCCTCCTCGGATTGGTCTCGCTTCACTACGGCTGGCTCGATTCCATCCGGTTCAAGACCCCCCCGGGCATGCTCAACTGGATCGACAGCGTCTACGGGCAGCCGCTTGATTGGCTTGCCGGGATGCTGCCGTCGGGCCTGCTGTTCGCGACCGGTGTCGCGGTACTGCTTGGCAGCTTCGCCCTGTTCGACCGCGCACTTCCACAACTCGAAGCCGGCTCGCCCGGGTTCGAACGAACGCTCCGAAGGCTCGATTCGCGCTGGGTGATGTTTGGACTCGGCTGCGCTGTAACCGCAGTAACCCTCAGTGTTTCGATTTCACTCACGCTGCTCGTCCCACTATCGCTGAAGGGATATCTCCGCCGCGAAAACGTCATCCCCTACGTAATGGGCGCGAACATTACGACATTCATCGATACGCTCGCGGGCGCGCTGGTTCTTGGTGGCGCCGCTGCCTTCACGGTCGTCCTCACGGAGATGCTCGCCGTCGGCCTCGTCTCGGCTACGGTGCTGCTGTTCGCATACGGCCCCTACTCAACCGTGATCCTCGCATCAGCCAGCCGGGCGACGCGAAACCAGTGGAGCCTCGGAGCGTTCCTCGCAACGATCGTCGCCCTGCCGCTGATCCTGATGCTGCTCTGACGTTGGCCAGTCCGCTCACCGGCCCCGGAGACGCGCCAGCCTACCGGTGCAGCGTCTCATCAGGATCGTCGGCAGTCACGCCATCCCGATAGAGCTCCGCGACCTCCTCCTCAGGCAACTTGAGCAGTTCCCGAAGCACGTAGCTGTTGTGCTGACCGAATCCAGGCGCGGGCAGGCGGATGTGTCCAGGCGTTCGAGACAGTCTCCATGGCGGCGTCTCCATCTCCCAGGTCCCGGCATCCGGGTGGGTGTGCGGAGCCCATGCCCCCCGCGCTCGAAGCTGTGGTTCGGCGAGCAATTCCGGAGTTGTCAGCACCGCTCCCGCGGCGACGCCGAAGCGTTGCAGCTGATACATCGCCTCGTAGTGGCCCCGCACCACCGTCCACTCGCCGATGATTTCATCGAGTTCGTCTTCGTTGGCCTTTCGTGCGGTGTTGGTTGCGAACCGCTCGTCGGAGGCGAGCTCCAGCCTGCCGATCGCCGTCGCCAGCTTTGCGAACTGCTCATCGGATTCGCACGCGATCGTTAGCCAGCGGTCATCGCCGGCGGAAGGGTAGCGGTTATATGGCGCGAGGAACGCGTGGCGGTTGCCGATAGGCGGTCGCGCGATCCCGTTCATGCTGTAGTCGACGATGAACTCCCCGACGAACATCGTCAGGTTCTCGCGCTGGGCCAACTCCAGGTACATTCCGGCGCCGGTACGGCTGCGTTGCCGCAGGGCGGTCGCGACCGCGCCGACGAGGGCCGTGCCCGCCATCGGATCGCCGTAGCTGAAGCCTGACTTCATTGGTTCGTCGCCCTCGTATCCCGACAGCGAGACCAATCCCGCAACCTGTTCGACGTTCGACCCGTACGCGACATAATCCTTCTCAGGGCCGGTCTTGCCGTGACCCGGCATAGAGACATAAATAATATTCGGGTTCGCCGCCTTCACTTCGGCGTACGAGAGACCGAGGTTGTCCATGACATCCGAGCGGAAGTTCTCGACGATCACGTCGCTGACCGCGCAGAGCTTGAGCAAGACCTCCCGCCCGCGAGCGTCCGAAAGGTCGAGCGCAGCCGCGTACTTGTCCCGGTTGTTGTGGTTGAAGTACGCCGACATGTTGTACCAGTGGTGCGTTTCACGCGGGATCTGGCCCAGCGAACGCAGCAGGTCCCATTGCCGCGGCGACTCTATCTTGATCACCTCGGCGCCGTAGTCGCCCAGCATGCGGGTGCCGAACGGGCCCGCCCAAACCATCGTCAGGTCGATGACGCGAATTCCTTCGAGCGGCATGGTCATTTCGCCGCCCCCAGCCGGGCGAGGCTGGATGGCCCCTGCCAGGTTTCGCCGTTGTCGAGGAGCACGGTCAGCACTGTTCCCGTTTCTTCAACCGTTCCCGGGAGTTCTTTGCCGCCGCGTGGATAGTTGCGTTTTTCTGGCACGGTCACGCGTGCGCCCGGTGGAAACTCCGCTGAGGCTGCAATCTCCAGCGTCTCGATGCGCCGGCCGATCGCACGCGTCATTGCCTGCAAGAGCGCAAGGTCCTGCGTCTTTCGAACGCACGAGACCGCCGCATCTTGGCTTGCGGACTCCCTGGCGCCACGGACGTCCGCAGGAGCGGGAATCGCGTCTTCGGTGCCTTTCTGGAGATAGGCACCCACCATCCGCTTGATCCTCGGAGCCGCTTCTTCGAGGCACGCACGCAGCAGGCTCATGTCATCGGTGTTCTCGAAGAACGTGATCGCGGTGGCAGTCTGCTCACGTGGCGTCATCGGATGCCCGCCTTGATGGCGGAAAACACTTCGTTCGTGTGCTCTCCCAGCAGCGGCGCGCGTTCGTGCTTCCAGGAATCCGGACCAATCCACCACGGTGGCCCGGGGTAGGCGGCCTCTCCCGCCACTGGATGGTCGATTCGCTGGAGGAACCCTCGGGCCCCGAGCTGCGGGCTGTTCAGCAAGTCCTCCATCGTGTGCACGTAGGCAATCGGTGCTCGCCCCGCCCCGGCGCGCTTGTAGATGTCGTGCTTCGTTTCGCCAGCCGCCCAGGCATAGAACTCGGCCATCAGTTCGTCGTTGTGCTGCACGCGCACCGCCTGGGTGACGTAGCGCGGGTCGTCGAACATGTCTGCCCGCTCGATCACCTCGGTGAACGGCTTCCAGTTGCGCGGCATGAGGTGGATACCGAGGTGTCCATCGATGCAGGGATAGATGCCGATGAAGCTCGCCATATGGTTGCCGCGGCGAAGGCCGGCCCAGCGGCCCATGTACGCGTAGTAGGGGATGCCAGCTTCCAGGATCGGGGCCATGCACTGCTGCACGCTGACATCCACGTGCTGGCCAACCCCGTCGCGCTCCGCAGCGAGGACTGCCAGCATCCCGGCGGAAAACGCGTTGAGCCCGCCCTGGTAGTCCGCCTGGTAGCCGCCATTCTTAAGCGGCCCCCCATCCTGTGTACCGGTGATGAACATTTGCCCGCTCATTGCAAACGCAATCAGGTTGTTGCTTTCGTAATCGGCATACGGGCCATCCTGCCCAAACGCTGTTACCGAAATCATGACGATTCGCGCGTTCAGCTCACGAAGGGTGTCGTAGGTTAGCCCCAGCGCCTGCATGTCGCCGGGCTTGAAATTGTCGATGA
>JBATAT010000093.1:0-3342 GCA_049662005.1 Tepidiformaceae bacterium | reverse complement strand
ACGGAGCGGGGCAGTGATATGCCACGGTGGTTGATTGACGGCCAGCGCAGATCGACCGCCAGACGCACATCGACCACGTATCCAGCTATCGGCGACCCGGGTGGTTCACCGCACCGCTTCCTGCCGGGCGCGTCCCTGAGACCCGTCCGTGGGAATCCGACTGGCCGGTGCCAGCTGGCTGCATTTACCGCCCCGCTTCCTGCCGGGCGCGGCTCAGATTCGGGTCGGTCGTTATCCCACCCCGGTTTCGGGGGTGCCGAAGCCGACGCGCGCGAAGTTGTCGATGAGCAGCTCGCCGACCGGGCTGCGGGCCGATCCGCGCGAGTTAATCGCCCGTGACATGGTTACCGACCGCAACCGATACCCCAGGCCGCCGTAGAGGCCCTGCACAAATTCGTGTTCCGAGTTCGAAAGCATGGCCGCTACTCCACGACGGGTGAGGTCTTCGAACGCATCGCGCAGCCGTACCTGGTCGGCTCGCCCGAAATCGGCGCGGGTGTAGCCAGTGAAGTTCGCCGTTGCACTCAAAGGGTGGTAGGGCGGGTCCAGATACACGAACTGGCCCGGCCGGGCTTCAGCGCAGATGGTGGCGAAATCATCGCAGCGAATGTCGGCCTGCTGGAGGGCCTTCGAACAACTCGCGAGGAGTGCCTCATCGTAGATGCGCGGGTTCTTGTAACGGCCGTGGGGCACGTTGAAGCCGCCGCTCGCATTCACGCGGAAGAGACCGTTGTAGCAGGTCTTGTTCAGGAAGATAAAGCGGGCAGCGCGGCCCACGGGGCTTCCCGGGGAGTCGGCCCGCGACTGGTAGTACAGCTTGCGCCGGCCGGTGTCGTCGAGCGCGAGATACTCCCGGGAAATGCGTTCGAGTTCGTCGCGCAGGGCATCGTGGCTGTCGCGGAGAACCGTGAACGTCTCGACGAGTTCGGCATTCGCATCGTTCAGGACTGCCGGAATACTCGGACGTTCCGCCTCGAGGGCGAAGAAGACGGCCGCAGCGCCGGCGAACGGTTCAACGTAACCGGAAAGTGACGATGGTGCGGCGGCGATAACCTGGGGCGCCAGCTTCGCCTTACCACCGGCCCACTTCAGGAACGGGCGTGCCATGACTGCGATTGTGGGCCACGCGATCTCCACGGGCGAGCGCTTCCGTATCCCGCACAGATGTTCTAAGCTCCGGAAATGCCGACTCCCGTTCTCGACGCCCCCGCCATGGATTCGGCGCAGCGCGTCCTGCGCGACGTCTTTGGGTACGGCGAATTCCGTCCTGGGCAGGGCGAAGTTATCGAAGCTGTCCTGGCAGGCAAGGACACCCTGGCCGTGATGCCAACCGGCGGGGGCAAAAGCGTCTGCTACCAGGTTCCGGCGCTGCTGCGAACTGACGGCCTCACACTCGTCGTCTCACCCTTGCTCGCGCTGATGAAAGACCAGGTCGACGCGATGGCGGCGATGGGGGTCCCCGCCGCCGCCATCAACTCCACCATCCCCGTGGATGAGCAGCGCCAGATCCTCGCCGACGCTGGCTCCGGCGACCTTCGGCTGCTCTACGTTGCCCCGGAACGCTTCGGCGCCGCGGGATTCATGGCGGCGCTGCGCAGCCTCCCCGTCGCTCTGCTGGCAATCGATGAAGCACACTGCATCTCCCAGTGGGGGCACGACTTCCGCCCGAGTTACCGCGAACTCGGGAGCGTCCGCGACCGCATCGGCTCGCCACCGATTGTCGCCCTCACCGCGACCGCCGACCCACGGGTCCGAGACGACATCATCGAGCGGCTGGACCTGCAGGAGCCGGTCATCCACGTCGCCGGATTTGATCGGCCGAACCTGCACTTCGATGTCGCGAAGGTCTCGACACTGAAGGAGAAATTCGAAGGGATTGCGGCCCAACTGCGTGAGTTGAAGGACGAATCGGCGATCGTCTACTGCGGCACGCGCAAACGCGTGGAGGAGATCACCGACTCACTCCAGCGAGCCGGGATCAAGTGCGCGCGCTATCACGCGGGCATGCCCGACGACGACCGCAAACGCATCCAGAACGCCTTCGCCCGCGACACCCTCCGCGTGATCGTCGCAACGAACGCCTTCGGCATGGGGATCGACAAACCAGATGTCCGGGCCGTGATCCACCACGACATGCCCGATTCGCTCGAGTCGTACTACCAGGAGGCAGGTCGCGCGGGCCGCGACGGTGGCCCCGCGACCTGCACCCTGTACTACGCCACCCGCGACCGCGGGCTGCGCGAATTCTTCATCGAAATGTCCCATCCCGAGGCCTCGCGGGTGGTCGAGGTGTACCAGGAACTCGTTTCCTTCGGTGGAAACCGGGTTCACGTTCGCGACGTGATGAAGACGGATGACGAACCCGGCATCAACGCGGCGATCCAGTCCCTGGTGGAATCCGGGCTCGCTGGCAAGGCCGGGTATTCGGTCTGGGCGAAGCGGCTCGATGGCGAAGCGGATATCGATACTGCGGGCCTCGAAGCGCACCGCGAGCATTCGTTCCAAAAGCTCGATGCAATGGAGAACTATGCCCGCTCGCGAACCTGCCTGCGCGCCCGCATCCTCGACTATTTTGGCGACCCGGTGCACGAACCAGCCTGTGGCAACTGTGGGCCATGCGCAGCCGGCCCCGAAACACACGAGGAGGCGATGGCCGCGAGCGAGGACGGCCTCTTCCGGGAGCTGCGCGTGATGCGGAAAGCCATCGCCGACCGCGATGGTGTGCCGCCGTTCGTTGTGTTCAGTGATGCCAGCCTGCGCGACATGGCGAAAAAGCGGCCTCGCACCCGGGTGGAGATGCTGGCGGTCAGTGGCGTTGGCCAGGTGAAGTTCGAGCGCTACGGCGAGGCGTTCCTCTCCGTTCTGAAGGCCGCCAGCGCGCCCCTTCCCGAGCGAAAGACCCTGATTGCGCGCGATACCCATTCGCCGACCGGAGCGAAGCTGACACCATCGCTCCGCGAGACGCTTTCGCTCTACCAGGACGGGATTCGTGATGTGCAGACGATGGCGCGTGCGCGGGCACTGGCGCCATCGACCATTGCCAACCACCTTGCTCAACTCATCCTCAACGAAACGATCCCAGACCTCGAAGGGCTGGTGGAATTCGAAAAGGTCCAGCTCGTCCGCGAAGCCACCGAGGGCCAGCCGATCGGCTCCATCGGGCCGCTGAAAGAGATGCTCGGCGACATGGTGAGCTACGAAGACCTGCACCTGATCCGGGCGTACCTGAGCCGGCGTTAGGCGAAACCGGCAACTGCCGCCCCTTTTGTGGCCATTCGGCACTCCAAATCTGGATCGCACGGCCTGTAATGCTACCCCCCCCGTTATAGAATACCTGCCAAC
>JBATAT010000092.1:0-1903 GCA_049662005.1 Tepidiformaceae bacterium | reverse complement strand
CTGCCGTTAACCATCGAAATGCGCGAGGTCGAGGTCCCCGCGCTTGCCTAGGCCTCGTCGCATCTCCGGCGCCCAGGCGGTTCGTGCGTTTGAACGCGATGGTTGGCGTGTCGCGCGCCAGTCCGGGAGTCAGATCGTCCTGCGGAAGCCGGGTTCGATGCTCTCACTGTCAATCCGCGGCACCGCGAACTCGGGCCAGGGCCGCTATCGGATCAGATTAAGAAAGCCGGGCTCACCATCGAGGAGTATGCGGGGCGGCCGAGGGACGCATCTTGACAGGCCCGCGTTGATGCTATGATGCGTGAATGAGGACTACTGTAACCTTCGACGCCGATGTGGCTGAAATGCTGAAAGTCGCCGTCAGGCGATCTGAGCGCCCGTTCAAAGCCGTGATCAACGACGCCATCCGCGCTGGTCTCGCCCTCGAACGGGGCGAGCCACGGCCGTACCGGGTTCCAGCACGAGATATGAAACTCCGGCCCGACGTGGATCTCCGGCAGGCGCTCTCTTTTGCCGACACCCTCGAAGATGAGGAAGTGGTGCGAAAGTTGGAACTTCGGAAATGAGCACCGTCCGATGAACGTCCCGGACGTTAACCTTCTCCTCTACGCGCTCGACCGGTCATCGCCCCACCACGACCGCGCGCGAGACTGGCTCGAAGGCGTCCTATCCGGGCAGGAGACAGTCGGCTTCACCTGGACTGTCTTGCTCGCGTTCCTGAGGCTTTCGACGCGCGGACAAATCTTCGTAAACCCGCTGGCACCGGGAGAAGCGTTCGACATCGTTGAAGGGTGGCTCGCGCAACCGTCAGCCACCGTATTGCACCCTACGGATCGCCATGGCGCTATCCTCCGAGGGTTGATTGAGCCATTGGGCACCGCCGGGAACCTCACATCCGACGCACATCTTGCGGCACTGGCGATCGAACACGGAGCCGAGGTTTGCTCTGCTGACACAGATTTCGCGCGCTTTCGAGGTTTACGCTGGACGAATCCGCTGGCCTAGCGCGCCCCACCCATGCCTGACCAATCCCTCGCCTGCACCCGTTCCGTGGAGGAATCGTGCTTCGACGTTCGGCAACCGCGCCCGTCAATGAACCCGGGGTAGACCCGGCGAACGCCTGGATGCGCACCAATTACTCCTGCAGTAACTTCGCAAAACCATCTCGTCACCCACACCCATCCATAACGCCCGCCCGCCCTACACTTGATCCGTGGACCAATCCCGCATCCGCAACTTCTGCATCATCGCTCACATCGACCACGGAAAGTCGACTCTCGCCGACCGCCTGCTCGAACGCACCGAGACGGTTTCGAAGCGCGATATGGGCGAGCAGATGCTCGATTCGATGGACCTCGAGCGCGAAAAGGGCATCACGATTAAGGCTGCGGCCGCCCGGATGAGCTACACCGCTTCCGATGGCGAAACCTACGAACTGAACCTCATCGATACCCCCGGCCATGTCGACTTCACCTACGAAGTCTCGCGCAGTCTCGCCGCCTGCGAGGGCGCACTCCTCGTCGTCGATGCCTCCCAAGGAATCGAGGCGCAGACACTCGCCAACGTCTACCTGGCGATGAACCAGGACCTCAAGCTCATTCCCGTGCTGAACAAGATCGACCTTCCCCACGCCGAACCGGAGCGCGTCTCGGCTGAACTCGAACGGGTGATTGGTTTCGACCAGGACGAGATGATCAGCGCCAGCGCGAAAGAAGGCACCGGTGTCGCCGAAATCCTTGAGGCAATTGTCCAGCGCATCCCGCCGCCGAATGGCGATCCGACGGGTGCCCTGAAGGCGCTCATCTTCGATTCGAAATACGACGCCTATAAGGGAGTCGTCGCGCACGTCCGCATCTTCGAAGGCCGGATGGAGGGTCGCAAAGACCAGCACCTCATGCAGACC
>JBATAT010000091.1:0-3946 GCA_049662005.1 Tepidiformaceae bacterium | reverse complement strand
GGCCGGGTCGTTCGATCGTGGATGAAGGCCGGCTTTTCCGTTTCAACGGGGGCAGGGAGGTTGAAGTTCACCATAGCGCGGGAATTGTGGAATGCCTGCCCCGCAAAGGCAATTCGCCGCGCCGGGTGCTACTCTCGGCAGTCCGAACCGGGTAGCCTTGGGCGGTGCCTGCCCACGTAGCTGTTCTTTCGCTCGCTGTCCTGCCCGCAACCGGCCGGGAGATCCACGATCGCCTGGCACAGCTGCGGGAAGATCGCGAGATCCGGGTCGTAGTCATCGATGCCACCGAGGACAACGTCCCCGAGCTGACTTTCGATGCACGATCCCTTCGCGACATTGCGCTCTTCGAATTGCCGATCGTGTTTGCATTCGAAGGAACCCTGCGAGGCGCGGCTGCAGAACTGTCGCTGGCGGCCGATATTCGCGTCTGCTCAGAGGCTGCCGCGCTCCAGGGGCGCCTCACGGCCAACGCGCGCGCCCGAACGCTTGTGGCGGAAGCCACAGCACTCAAGCTGTTCATCGGGCGCGAACCACTGGCAGCAGCGGAGTTGCTCGCGGCGGGGCTGGTCTCCTCCGTCACAGCGGTTGGAATGGCACTCGCCGAGGCTCGCCGCATCGCCGACGTCATCGCTTCGCGGGGGCCAATCGCGACCCGGCTGGCGAAGGAAGCCATCTGGCGAGGGCTCCCGCAACCCCTCGATCAGGCCCTCCGATTCGAGACCGATTTGACGTTGCTGCTCCAGACAACGAAAGATCGGGCCGAAGGGGTTCGAGCGTTCTTAGAAAAGAGACCTCCGAATTTCACAGGTGAGTGACTATGATCGTAATGCTAGAGGAGCCAGAAGCCTGGTCGCTGATGATGCTCGTCAGCGCCGTGGCGGTGGATAACGCCGAAATTTCCGATGAAGGAAAGGACGCCATCAGGCGTTGGCGCACCGACCGTCCGGAAGGCTCGCCCGAACTCGACAAACTGACCGACGAGCTTAACAAGGCACTGAATGCCCACATCGATTCGAAGTTCCTTCGACGCGTGAAGAGCAAGGGCCGCTACGAAACGGTGAAGAAGTAATGGAAGTTCGATTTACCGATGACGAGCTCGCCGAAGGGCTCACCATCATCATCAACCGCATCGCGGATGAAGCCGGTCTGTCCGATAAGGACCGGGCCATGCTCAAGCGCTGGCGCTCTTCGAAAATGAAGCTCGGCAGCGATGACATGCTCGAGCTCGTCGATAAGGCGAACGAAGATTTCGCGCAGATGCTCCTCCGCCGCGGCCGAAGCCAGATCCAGAAGCACGACTGGAACGACTAACGAGGCGACGCAGCCGGATGGCGTAAACTGGTGGCATGGTCGTTTCCATCAAGACGTTCGAGCAGCTTGCCCTCGATGAGCCTGCTGAAAAGTGGGAGTTATTGGATGGTCGCGTTCGCAAGAAGCCGCCGATGACGATGGAGCACTCCGACCTGGCGTTTGAGCTTGCGTTCACAATCCGTTCGCAGGTTGCACACGACCAGTTTCATGTCCGTTGCGATCAGGGCCGTCTCCTCTCGGGGGCGAGCTACCTCGTGCCGGATGTCTTCGTGGTCGAAGCGTCCGAAGCTCTGCAGTTCCGAGGCCTCGACGCGACCCTCGAGGCGTATTCGGCGCCAGTGCCTTTCGTTGCAGAAGTCTGGTCGCGTTCGACGGGCCAGTACGACCTTCTCGAAAAGCTGGAGGCCTATCGTCTGCGCGGTGACCACGAGATCTGGCTCCTCCACCCATACGAGAAGTGGGTCCGCATCAACCGGAAGGCAGCAGACGGCAGCTACTCCCAGCGGGAGGTCGCGCAAGGGCTCATCCCGCTCGCGGCGCTTCCCGGCGTGACAATCGATGTCGGCAGCCTGCTCGGACGGTGATGAGCCGCGCGCGCCGGCCCGGGGATAGCTTTCATCGAAGGGTGAGCGCCGTCGCGTACAATGCCGCTCTATGACTGATATCCGTGTGCTGGTTTCCGGTTCCGGTCGAATGGGCCGCCAGGTGGCCGCCGCCGTCCTCGAAGCCGAAGGGATGACGCCCGCCGGCTACGTCGACGGGCTCGCCGAACCTGGTGTGCTCGAAGGGCTGCCGTTGTTCGCCGATGCGGCGGCCGCGTGTGAACAGCTCACGCCCGATGTCGCTATCGATTTCACGAACGCTGCCTGGACGCCCGAGCTCGCCGATGCCTGCATGGCCAGGGGTGTGCGCATGGTCATCGGGACCACCGGCCTCGGCGATGAGTTCATGGCCTGGCTGGCGAAAGAATCGCAAGCCCGCAAAGTCGGTGCGGTGGTCGCCGCGAACTTCGCCATCGGCGCGGTGTTGATGATGCACTTCGCCCGCCAGGCCGCCCCGTTCTTCGAACACGCCGAAATCATCGAGTTGCACCACGAGAAAAAGGTGGACTCGCCGAGTGGTACCGCCAAGACCACGGCCGAGATGATGCGCGCCGCACGCGACCACGATTTCATCCACCCAGATTCCGAAGTGGAGCCGATCGCAGGTGCCCGGGGCGGGCAGTTCGGCGGTATTGCGCTCCACTCGGTGCGCCTCCAGGGACTGGTCGCTCACCAGGAAGTGCTCTTCGGCGGCCTTGGCCAGACGCTCACGATTCGCCACGACACCACCGGACGTGATTCGTTCATGCCCGGGGTCATCATGGCCACGCGCGAGGTGATGAAGCTGGATCACCTGGTCGTTGGCCTCGATGCCCTCTTCGGGCTGAGGTAGCACCAGTGGCGATCCGGGCGGTGCTTTTCGACCTCGATGGCACACTCTGGAGCCTTGGAGGCATGGCATCGAACCCAGACTTCGATTGGTCGGGAATCACAGCCATCCAGGCGGCGGACCTCCAACCGCATTTCGAACGCCTCGGAATGAGGTTCGATGTGCACGAGTTCGTGACCCGGTTCTTCGCCGAAATCAATGCCACCCTGAGTCCACCAACGCCGGACTTCAGCGAACCCTCCTGGTATCCAGTCCTCGACCGGGTTTTGGCGGCACACGGCCATCGCTGCGAACGCGACGATGCCAGCCTCATCCTCGACACGCTGAACTCGGTCCCCTTCCGCGAATTCGGAATCTCGGCGTTCCCCGATGCAGCGCCCGCATTGGAAGCCCTGAAGAACAGCGGGATGAAGATCGGGGCGGTCACCAACAACCCCAAACCCGCGCATGTCCTCGCCGGCCAAGCCCGCGACCTTGGGTTGCCGGATGTCTTCGACACCATCGTCTCGTCCTGGGAACTGGGTTGGCGCAAGCCACACCACCTCCCGTTCCAAACCGCCCTCAACAACCTCGGCATCGCGGCACACGAAGCGGCCCACGTCGGCGATTCCATCCAGAACGACATCGAACCCGCGCTGAAAATGGGGATGACGGCGGTCTTGCGGCGGAACGGCGGACCGACTGGAAACGGCGCGCACCACGAAGTGGACTCGCTCGAGGAACTGCCCGCCGTTTTCGGCGTCAACGCCGGGCTATAATCGAACCATGGCCATCCGCCAACCGCGCGGCTCGCGCACAAGGCCCCCGACCCGCCCACGCTGGCAATCGAAGTATCACGGCGTCCGAATGACACCGGAACAGTTCCTGGCGCTGCCTGAAGAGAAGCCGTATCTGGAGTATATCGACGGGATGGTGGTGCAGAAGCCTATGCCAACTTCAGAACACGCTGTCCTTGTCATGGAGCCAGGGCTGCACATGGGGCTTTACCGCCGCGACCACGGTGGAGCCTTGGGCGCCGAAGCGCGCGCGGCCCTCGGTGATCTACCGAGTTACCGTTTGCCGGACGTTTCGTACTGGGCGCCTAACGACAAGGTGGCCGACGACAAGCTTCCGTCGGTTGCCGTCGAAATCCGTTCGCGCTCGCAAACGCTGGAAGAACTGCGCGAGAAGTGCTGCGTCTTCCGCCGCTCTGGAGTCGAGGCCT
>JBATAT010000090.1:0-7777 GCA_049662005.1 Tepidiformaceae bacterium | reverse complement strand
TGCCGGCTCCGGGCTCTCGTCGAACGGCCTCCTCGAACTCATGCTCGAAAGCGATGCCTACGACCTCGCGATCGCCAACGGCGGTGAGGACTGGTTCTTCGGTCGCCCGGATGCGGGAGACAGGCTGAGGCACGCCTGCAACCGCCTCGCCCAGGTTTGCGCGAATTCACCGAAGCCTGTTGCGGTCGTCCTCGGCCCCACCGAAACCAACAACCGCGAACACCGCTCGATCGTGGATGACGTGCGGGATGACTTCGCGGCGCGCGGAATCGCGGTCTACCCGAGCGTCGAACGGGCATCCTTTGCCCTCGGTCGCCTGGCCGGGTGCTGACGACGCCCGGTCAGCGGATCTCATCGCGATGGACAACCATCGTGCAGCGGTTCTGCGTGGCGATGATCCCGGCTTCTCGAGCCCGCTGGAGACCTTCGTCGTTGGTAATCCCCACCTGCAGCCACACGCACCCCGCCTTCGCCGCAATTGCATCGTCGATAACCGGGCCGGTCTGCTCGGAGCGCACAAACACGTCGACGAGGTCGACCTTCTCGGGGATGTCTGTCAGCGAGGCATAAGCCTTTTCGCCCAGGACTTCGTCGGCGGGGAACAGGCCACGGTGGACGGGTATCACCCGGTAGCCCTGCTCCTTCAAATAGCTCGCGATTCGATAAGCGACCCGATCCGTCCGGGAATCGAGGCCAACTACAGCCACGGTCTTCGCTTCTTTAAGCAACTTAGCGGCGTCGTCCACGTGAGGTCCTTTTCTTTTGTGGAGCGGGCGCCGGCAGCGCCTCACCCGTCTTCGTATCAATCTCGACCAGTTGCCAATCGGCGGGAATGGTCACGTTCGAACCTACCAGTTTCGCTACCGCCTGTCCCACGGCAAGCGTGCGGTCCATGCCGTCCGCCTGGCCATAGGATGGCACCGGCACCTGAGCGATCGTCAGCCGCTTGCCGCTCCGCTTGACCAGTACCAGCGCGAACTGACGCAGGTCATCGTCCTGTTCGCGCCAGCGATCGGCCTCTGCACCTTCCACCGTCACCTCGAGATGGTCGATCTTCTCGAACGGCACGAGCTCTTTTGTCCCAATGCCCATTCCCAGGTAGCCCTGCTGCCATGTCGCCGAACCCTTTCTCGCATCAACGATCACGTCCGCGCCAACCACCGAGGCGATCAGGCTCATCACCGAGAGCGGAACGAGGAACATGCAGAAGAGGAGGACGCTCACCAGCACCCACAGCGGCATCGTGAAGCCACGGTCGATGAGCCACCAGCCCAGGGCGAGCGAAGTCGCCAGGCCAAGCAACGGCAGAATGACCGTGCCGCGCGCGCTCTTGATCTCGATCTTCTCGGGACCAATTACCGCCATCGCGCGGTGGAGCAGGATTTCCGTCCGACCGTCGCGCCGGTGAATGGCCACATGCTCGGGAATCTCGAAATCCATGCCTCAGAGCGTATCGAAGCAGGACCCCACGAGACAGCGATCTATACTGGACGTGTCATGGCAATCCGGCATCCATCCCCCGCCGCCACAAACCGCTTACCGGTTTCGGCACACCATGGCCGAAGCATGAGCGAGGCGGAATACCTTTCGTTGCCTGAAGAAAAGCCGTATCTCGAGTATTTCGACGGGGCGGTGCACCAGAAGCCAATGCCAAACCAGGCTCATCGTCAGATCATTCGTTTTCTCGACTACCTGTTCCACGGCTACCTGATGCGACATGGTGGTGATGCTGGTCCCGAAGGCCGCGTTCGCCTACCCGACGGCTCCGGGTTCCGCCTGCCAGACACTGCCTACTGGGCGTCGGGTCGTTTCTCCGGGGACGACATCGTTCCCTCGCTCGTCGTGGAAGTTCGCTCCTCTCAACAGCCGCTGGGCGACTTGCGCCGAAAGTGCCGCGTCTTCCGCGCAAACGGCGTCGATGTCTGCTGGCTCATCGATCCAGCCGCGCGGACCGTGGAAATCTTCGAAGGCGATGGCCACGTGGGTCAGGTCCTGAAATCCGGCGTTCTCGAACCCGCAATCATGCCCGGATTCAGCCTCAGCCTCGAAGATCTGTTCGCCGTTCTCGATTCCTGAACGAAATATTCATCCGATTTCACTTCGCATCTGACTATAGATCGGATATAGTGCGCCTATCGCGCCCGTTGCCCCGGGCATGTATTGGAGTATCTCATGGCATCTTCCCCCACCTTCGTCGAGGCCCCAGGCCTCAATTTCGATTGGCTGAACCTCGATACCGAACAGGGTATGAAGATTCAGGCAGGCCGCCGCGGCCTGACCCTCGAAGACATCAACACCATGACCTATGGCGTCGATGGCAAGGCCGAAGCTGGCATCTCCATCTTCAGCCCGCGCGGCTCCGCGCCCGACCTTCGCTCACCGCGCCACGCGCGCCAGTACAAGTCAAAGGCTGATGTCTGGTCCGAAAGCGCCATGCTTCTTTACGAAGAAGCACAGCAGCGCCAGTGGAGCAGTGCTCGCGATATCCCCTGGGACACGCTCAAGCCCCTGCCAGACGACCTCGAATGGGCGATGTGCACCCTCTGCACCTTCCTCACCCAGGTAGAATTCATCGCCGGCGACCTTCCCGGACGCTTCATGGAGCAGGTCCACCCGGATCACTTCGAAGCCCAGCTCTTCCTCGGCACCCAGATCATGGACGAAAGCCGCCACCTCGATGTCTTCCGTAAGCGGGCACTCTCGAACGGCGGCGGCATGGTTGACGCGGGATTCGGCGCTATCAACCTCCTCTCCGTGGATGACTTCACCGAGATGACCGCCCTCCTTCACCTCGTCGGCGAAGGATTTGTGCAGACCCTCTTCCGCATGGGCGAACTCATCTCCCAGAACGATGCGGAAAAGAAGATGTTCCGCCTCGCGGCCCAGGACGAAAGCCGCCACCTCGCCTTCGGCGTCACCCACCTCAAGTACGTGATGGACACCGAACCATGGCGCAAAGAGGAGCTACACCACTACCTCGACATCCAGGAAGGCGCACTCGGCGAAAGCCAGCAGGCCAGCCTTACGACCAACCCAACCACCGGCGAAGCCCTCGCCATCCTCGCCGGGGGCGGCGTGGAGCATATGGATGAAGGCTTCCTCAAGCTCATGATCATGCGTAAGCGCCAGATCAACGAGTACATGCACCGCCTCGAAGTCATTGGCCTCGGCGACCGCCGCGAACGAATGGCTCCCGGCATGCGCGAATTCCTCGACCCGGTCAAATAGCCAACGCCGCAAACGCCCGCAACTACCGCCCCTTTCCGGGGCGGTAGTCGCATCTGCCAAAGGAACAAAGCCACATGGAACTGAAGCAATCCACGAAAGCACGCGGCGAGATGTTGGGCTGGCCGCAAGATCTCATGACGCGCATCGAGGCCTCGGTCCTCAAGGACGCGACAGTCTCGAACCTCGCCTACATGAAGCTCCCCGCCGAACGCGTCTCCGCTTTCGTCGATAAAGTCGATGCCAACCCCGAGCAGATGAGCAAGATCACGTTCAGCTTCATCCGCACCAGGTCCGAACGCGGCATTCGTGCCGAACCCGGCCCCGAAGGCCTCACGCTCGACCGCATCAATATTGGTACCTACGGGCAGGTCCCCGACCTCTGGCCGTACGACAACGATGCCCCTCGGGGCTCACATCCGAATTACGAAGCCTACCTCCCCGGCAGCTACACCATCTTCGAAAAGTCAGAAGTCTGGGCCGAAGGCGTCGATGTCCTCTATGAAGATGCCATCCGCGACCGCTGGATCCCCTCGACTGACCTCGACTGGGCAAACGACCTCAAGGAACTTCCCGAAGAAGTTGAGCGGGCGATGTGCCAGCTCTGCACCACCTATAGCTCCCACGGCCTCGCCGAACAGAAGATCATCGCCAAGTGGTTCGAGCCCATCAGCTACGGCTTCCACGACGTCATGCTCTTCCTCGGCACCCAGGTCTACGATGCCGGTCACAAAGTCGAAGCCCTCCGCAAGCGCGCGATGGCGAACGGCGGTGGCCTCGGTCAGGCGCCACTCGGCACCCTGTATCGCGGTTTCTATGGCGCGCTCAAGCTCACCGAGATGCTCGTCTGCCTCGATGTCGTCTACAAGTCGTACGAACTGAGCCTCTTCGAAGCGAACCGCGACTTCGCGAGGACCGACCTCGACGCCAAGATGTTCGACCTCCTCGCACGCGATTCGAAGCGGCACCTCGAGTACGGCAAGCGCCACATGATGTGGTACATGCAGCATCACCCGCGCGGCCACCAGAACGTGCAGGCATGGCTCGGCCGCGGCGAAGCTTCACTCTCCAACGAACTCCGCCACAGTCACGCCGAACGCGAAGCCCTCGTTGTGCTTTACGCCAACGGCCTCGAAAAGGTATCGACCGGCGTCGAAACCCTGCGCAAGCTTCGCGGCAAGCAGAACGCAGACTACATCGCCCTCATGGACGAGCTCGGGGTCGACCGGCTTCCTGCCTTCAACCCTGGCCTCGCCAAGATGGCCCAGGATCCACTTTACGTTTAGGACCGCACTCCTGGTTCAATAAACGAAGGCCCTGCCGATTCGGCAGGGCCTTCTTCGTAGCCTTCGCTCAAGCGCTTCAGGCTCCAGGCTTGACGATCATCAGCCACAGAAACACCAGGAACGAGACATCGAGCAAGATCCCTGCAACCACCGTCAACGGCTTGTTCAAGTGGTCGCTGAGTTCCTTGCTGACAGGAGCATCGCCGAGTGCTTCGGCCATGCGCACGCCCTTTTTCGCCTGCGGCATCAGGTAGCCGTGATCGATGGCCAGCACCACAATGAGCAGTGTGAACGCCGCCGAAATCCACGCATCGCTCATCGAATAGTCCGTCTCGCCGATCAGCAGTATTCCGAACACAACCACCAGGATCGTGCCGGCTGACGTGACCACGTACTCGGAAAACCGCATCAACTTCAACAGCATAAGCGCAACGTTCGCGGAAGTAGTCCGCGCGACGGTGATGCCGGAAGCGGTGCTGATTCCCGCCGCGGCAAGCATCAAGAACACCCCAAGCAGGTGTCCGTAGAGATAGATCTCGACTGTGTCCAAGCGTGTCCTCCAGGCCGCCTGCTTCCTATCGCTCGGAAGCAAGGCTCGCCGTCGTCGAGTGTATACTCTCTCCATGGTCATCCGACAGGCGCGGCCAACGAACACTCCCGGCTTTCCCTCGCGGTACCACGGCGTGGCAATGAGCACGCGCAACTACCTCGTGCTCCGCCTGGCTGATCTTTTCAGCCTCCTCGATCAATAAGCCTCAGGGCACGGCTTCAACGGCAGACGGCGACGTTCCACCCACAGCGATCGTCGAGTGGCCAACCTCCCGTGAGAGCCGCGTCGCGATCAACATGGTCATCAACCCCGCCGCCGCCGCGAGCATGAACACCCCCGCCAGCGCTGCACCATCCCATCCACCCGCCTTGCCTGCAGCCACGATGCCACCAGCCACCCCGACCCCCGCGGCAGCCGAAAGCGTCTCCGTCAGCTTCATCGCCGACGAGATCTCACCTTCTCGTCCGGGGGATGTGCCCGCCAACATCTCCAGCGAGAACGTCGGATAGGTTATCCCGATCCCCATTCCGGCGATCGCCCACGTCAGCGCCACCACGCCCCCGGGAACAGCGTCGATGAGCGCCACCGTCGTCGCGCCAACACCGATTGTCATCAGCAACGACCCCACTGTCGCCCGGCCCGCCCGCGACGTCCTGTGCGCCAGGCGCTCCTGGATCCAAGACCCGGCGGTCCAGCTAATCGTCGCGCTGGTGAGTGCGAGCCCGGCCACGAACGTCGAATACCCACGGTGGGTCGTCAGCAGGTACGGGATGAATGCGTCGGCACTGAAGTAGGCCATGTTCAGGAACCCATTGCCGCCGATCGCTGCCGGCATCCCCGGCCGCGCCGAAAGCGTGCCTTCGGGCAGGAGTTTCCGCAGCGCCGGGAACGCCCATGCGACACCAACCACAACCATGGCCGCTCCGATGAGCACATTTCCCGTCGCAACCCCGGCCAGGGCAACACCGGCGCCCGAGGCGAGCCGCAGCGCGCTCGGCAGTTTGCTACGTTCGAGTTCTCGCCGCGGCGGGGCGCCAAGTTTAAAGAGCGCGGGTAGCGTCAGCAGCGCCGAAAGGGGCAGCAGCGGCACGATCATCAGGAACGTCGCCCGCCAGCTGATCCATTCCGCAACCGCGCCACCGATAACCGGCCCGATGAACCCCGGCACCACCCATGCGCTCGCAAGCATCGCCAGCATCCGCGGCCGCAGCGATTCAGGGTAGCCCCGCCCGATAACCACATAGACAACCGCGGGCAGCGCCCCCGCGCCCAACCCCTGGATCACCCGGCCGAGAACCAGCACGTGCATCGTCGGTGCAGTACCGGCGACAACCAGCCCGGCGGCAAAGAGGGTCATCCCGATCGCCAGCGGTCGGCCCGGCCCGTACCGGTCCGCCTGCTCGCCAGACCAGGCAATGCCAACCACGCTCGCCAGCAAGAACCCGCTGAACACCCAGCCATAGAGTTCCAGGTGCCCCAGGTCCGCTTCTGCCTTCGGGATGACCGTACCGACGGCGAGTGCTTCGAACGCCACGATCGTGATCGCCATCAGGAGGCCGACCGTCAGCCCGGCTCGTTCGCCACTCAGGATGCCCGATTCAGTTTCTCGGCTCATCGCTCCCTATTCTTTGCCGATGTGGTCGCGCGCCATCAGTGACCTTCCGAACCACGACCCCGTCCATTTGTCCAAACATTCACACAGTCTTGACCGAACGGCCATGGAAAGTTTTCCCGATAGGTCTATGCTATCGAAGTATTCGCGAGCACAGGGAGGTCAACATGCACATCGAAGTCATCGAATTCGAACTGACCTGCCCCGACCATGGCTCGCACCGTATCCTCGTGCCGGTCGAACTTCCACGACCGAAGGTTTGCGCACACTGCTTCCTCCCTGCCGAACATCGCGAACTCCGTCGTTTTACCATGGAAGGCCCGCTTCCCGAAGCCCTCGGCAACGAGGCCTGGGTCGGCTAAGCCCTCAGTTCGCCTGGTTCATTTCGGCAACGTCGAGTTCGGCCGCAATATAGCCGAATGCAGAAGTACTCCGGCTTTCGAGAATCCGGCCATAGATCTCCCTCGCCCGCTTCAAATCCCCGTTGTAGAAATACCAGTTGCCAACGCCGTACCCCTGCGTCGCGTAGATCGTATCCAGGTTGTGGATCTGCTGGGTGCCAACCTCCGGCGCCAGTAGCGACTCCGGCGTGAGCAACCCCTGGTACATTTTCAGGCGGCGGTAATACGAGGGTCCCTCCACGAACTTCTCGTCTGGAATACCTTCCGGCACGCCCTCGAGCACCTCGGCCGCGCCATCCGCGTCTCCCGCCCGGCGCAAGGTCATGTAGAGCCAGTCTGCGCACGCCGTGATGCCGTCGTAATCGTCGTCTGTCACCCATTCGCGGCACTTCCGATACGCCTTCGCCGCCGAATCCCACTGCCGCAGCAGGTAGTGCGCCAGCCCGAGGTGGTAGTAAGTATTGAACTGGATGCTCGTCGATGGGACGGGCAGCTCGTTGTCTTCTCCATCCGGCTCGATCCAGCGCGGCATGCCCTCAATCAAGTCCGCCGCTCGCTGCAGGTCCGCCAGTCCTTCTGCGAATCGCCGTGTACTGAGGTAGCGGTGCCCACGCTGCCGCAACAGCTCGAACGAATCCGGGAAGCGCTCGAGCGCCTCGGAGAATACTTCGATCGCTTCGTCGAACCGGTACCGAAACCCCAG
>JBATAT010000089.1:0-7950 GCA_049662005.1 Tepidiformaceae bacterium | reverse complement strand
CGTTTTCGGTGCCCGCCCGGCGCTCCTTCTCCTGGCTTCCGCCAAGGATCATTGGTTGCCACGGCGTTCGAGTCTTGATGTAGAGCAGGCCAACGCCCTTCGGCCCATAGAGCTTGTGTGCGGCAATGCTCAGCAGGTCGACGCCAAGTTTCGATGGCGTAATGTCGATGGCGCCCGCGGCCTGGACCGCATCGGTGTGCACCACCACCGTCGGGTTGGCCGCCTTCGCAATGCGTGAGACCTCGGCGATTGGCTGGATTGTGCCCACTTCGTTGTTGGCGGTCATCACCGAGACAACGGTGGTTTCGGGCACAATAGCCCTCTCGAGCGCGAGGAGATCGACGAACCCCTCGCCATCGACCGGGAGGTACGTCGCGCGGAAGCCTTCGCGTTCCAGCTGTTCGACGGTGTGGAGCACGGCATGATGCTCGATTGCGCTCGTGATGATGTGGTCACCGCGTCCCCGCTCCTGTTGGGCGAAGGCGGCGCCGCGTATCGCCGCGTTGTCGGATTCGGAGCCACCGCCGGTAAAGATGATCTCTTTCGGCGCCGCTCCGAGGAGATCGGCGCACAGCTTGCGCGCCGAATCAATCGCCCGGCGAGCTTCCTGGCCCTCGAGATAGATAGACGAAGGATTACCCCAGAACTGCGTGAGCATCGGCAACATCGCATCGATCACGCGCGGATCGGGCGGAGTCGTCGCGGCATGGTCCAAATAGATTCGGCTCATGCCTACAATCTAACCACAGCGACGCAGAGATCGCATGAGGCCGCGAAAGCCGGAACCGCCAAGGTGCCAAGGCCGCCAAGCAAGTTTACGAACGAATGATTCGCTTGATGCCGCCCTTTGAAAGCACCTGGACATTGAAATTGATGAGGAGACCCAGCTTCAGACCGGTGGCTTTCAAGTAGGAGATGACCTGAGCGGTATGTATCGGCGCAAGTTCAGTAACCGCTTTGAGTTCAACAACGAGGAGTCCGCCAACCAGGAAGTCGAGCCGATCCTGGCCGACCGGTTCACCCTTGTAGTTGACTTCGAAAATAGGTTGCCGCGCGAAATCGATCCCCCGGATTGCGAATTCTATGGCCATGGCCTGCTCGTACACCGACTCTAGGTAGCCCGCGCCCAAACTGCGATGCACCTCAATAGCGGCACCGATAACGGCAGTGGCGAGCGCGTCTGTCCGCTGATCGGGCTCATCCATGCTCGGCGCTCTCTGCGGTTCCATCATTCGAGGCAACCCCAGCACACATACCGGCACTGGCGAGCGATATCGACCCGCTGATCTGTTTCATCCATCCTTGGCGGCCTCAGCGTTCTCCGCGGTTCGCTTTGTCGAGGCAATCCCAGCACACATACCGGCGGTGGCGGCGCGTCGGTCCGCTGATCGTTTCATCCATCTTGGCGGCCTCAGCGTTCTTGGCGGTTCCGCTTATTCCAGGCCCTGGGTTGCGAGAAAGTCGAGAATGTCCTGCACGGTGTGGATGTTTTCCGCGTCTTCGTCGCGGATCTCGAATTCCGCGTCTTCCGAAAACGCTTCTTCGATGGCAATCGTGAGGTCGACGATATCGAGCGAGTCCGCACGGAGGTCGTCTACCAGGTTGGCCGTTGGCGTTACTTCGTCGGGGCTGACTTTCAGTTGCTTGACGACGACTTCTTTGACGCGTTCGAACACAGTTGCCATGGGTGGAGCCTCCAGAGGTGGTTGGGTGGGGAGCGGAATCGAGCTCGGAGCTATTCAGGCGGGCGTAGCGTAGGTCAAGGCCGGTACTTACGGAAGATCACGCTGCCGTTTTGGCCCCCGAATCCGAATCCGTTCGCAGCCGCAGCGCGGACCTGTGTTGAACGCGACTTCAGGGGCGTGTAGTCGAGATCGCATTCCGGATCTGGATTTTCGAGGTTGATGGTCGGCGGAATGATGTCGTGATGCACGGCCAGTACCGCCGCCAGCGCACCAACGGCCCCGGCTCCTCCGAGAAGGTGCCCGACCATCGATTTCGGTGAACTGAGCGCGAGCTTGTAGGCATGGTCGCCGAACGCGGCCTTCACCGCGCGGGTCTCGGAAACGTCGTTGAGTGGGGTGCCGGTGCCGTGTGCCGCAATGTAGTCGATATCCTCCGGTTGCAGTCCGGCGCTATCGAGCGCTTCGCGCATGGCATCTTCCGCGCCGGAGCCGTCTTCGCGCGGAGCGGTGATGTGGAAGGCGTCGCAACTGAGGCCACCGCCGGCAAGTTCGGCATAGATCTTCGCGTTGCGCGCCATGGCCCGAGCTTCGGATTCGATGACCATCACCACGGCGCCCTCGCCGAAGACGAAACCGTCGCGGTCGCGGTCGAACGGGCGGCTGGCGCGGGTTGGTTCGTCATTCCGTCGGCTGAGCGCCTTCATGTTTGCCAGCGCCGCGATCGGAAGCGGGTGGAGGGCTGCTTCAGTGCCCCCCGCGAGAACCACATCGGCCCGGCCCGAATCGATCAGTTGCTTGGCCTCCATATACGAGTAGAGCCCGCTTGCACAGGCAGCGACGCTCGCCAGCGCCGGGCCACGAAGTCCGAGGTGCATCGAAACCTGGCAGGCGCCCATGTTCGGCGCCATGATCGGGATATAGAACGGGCTCACGCGGGCTGGGCCTTTTTCGTTCAGAACGAGGACCTCTTCCATCGTGTCGATGGCTCCGCCGGAACCGGTAGCGATTGCCGAAGCAGCACGCCGTCGCTCGTCATCCGCAAGCGTGAGCTTCGCGTCGTCGGCGGCGAGTTGTGCCGCTGCTACCGCGAACTGGGCAAAGCGCGACATGCGCCGCGCGCCCTTCGAATCCATGTAGTTACCGGCCTCGAAACCCTTCACTTCAGTGGCGATGGTTACCGGCATGTTGGTCGTATCGAAGCGGGTGATGGTGCCCGCGCCGGAGACCCCCGCAACGAGGTTCTCCCAGAAGTCATGGGCGGTCAGACCGATGGGCGTGATAGCCCCCAGCCCGGTCACGAAAGCTCGCGTCACAGGTTATTCTCCAGGTTAGTTGACCTTCCGGAAGATGACGGCCGAGTTATGGCCGCCAAGGCCAACGGAGGTTGTCATGGCGATGTTCACCGGCATCGCGCGTGCGACATTCGGGACATAATCGAGGTCGCATTCAGGATCCGGCGTGGTGTAGTTGATGGTCGGCGCCACCTTCTGGTCACGGATGGCCATCACGCAGGCGAGCGCCTCGACGGAGCCGCTGGCGCCCATGCAGTGCCCGGTAATTGGCTTCACCGAAGAGATGGCTGCATCGTAGGCAGCCTTTCCCATGATGTCTTTGAAAACGAGCGTCTCGACCTTGTCGTTCAGTGGCGTTCCGCTCCCGTGCGGGTTGATGTAGTTGATTTCGCCCGGCCCGATCTCGGATTTGCGCACCGCGGCATTGACCGCTCGTTTGAGGCCACGGCCCGTTTCGTGGAGCGAGATCATGTCGTACGCATCGTTCGAAGAGCCGTAGCCGATCACCTCGCAGTAAATAGTCGCGCCGCGCGCCGTCGCCTGCTCGTACTCCTCCAGGATCATCGCGCAGGCGCCCTCCCCAGCGATGAAGCCGTCGCGATTCAAATCGAACGGTTTCAGCGCCTTCTCGGGGTGTTCATTGTCTCCCGCGAGCGCTCGCATCGAACACCAGGTAGCGTGATAAATGGGCAGCAAGACCGACTCCGCGCTGCCCGCGATCACCATGTCGGCATCGCCTCGCCTGATGGTTTCGAATCCTTCGCCGATAGATGTCGCGCCGGTGGCGCAGGCGGCGACCGGCGAAAAGTTCGGCCCGCGGGCGCCGGTATGAATGGCAATGTGGCCACTGCACGCATCCGGGATGAAATTCGCCACGAGGAAGGGCGTCACGCGACGCGGCCCCTTCTCATCGAGGATCCGCTGGTGTTCCAGGATCATGTCCGTGCCGCCCGCGCCCGAGCCGAAAATCACCCCAACCATATCGGCGTTGTCTTCCGTGATCGCGAAGCCGCTGTCTTCCAGTGCTTCGAGCGCGGCCGACATGCCGAAGGTAACGCCCCGGTTCATGTAGCGCTGTTGCTTCGCATCAACCCGGTCACCGAGTTCGAAGTTCTTCACTTCGGCCTGGATCCGGATTGGGTACGGTTCGGGGTCGAACAGCGTGATCGGCGCGATGCCGCTGCGACCGGCCAGCATGGCCTGCCAGGTCTCTTCGGCAGTATGCCCGACGGCCGTGACCGCCCCTACCCCGGTGACGACAACGCGACGATTCATTGTGCTGCTCCTTCGATGAGCTGGAAACGATCGCTCAGCAGACCTTCGTAGTCATCGCTGATGGAAATGCTGTTGATCTCGTAATCGATGCGGCGAACCATTTTGGTGAGGACGTTGCCCGGGCCGATTTCCATGAACATGTCGGTGCCAAGATCGCGCATCTTCTCGATGGATTTCTGCCAGAGGACACCGTGCGTCAGTTGGTCGCGAAGTTCTCGGTAGATTTGCGCGCCTGTGGTCAGCACTTCGGCCGATACATTGCCGACGAGTGGTTGGGCCGGATCCTTAATGTGCATCTTCTGGAGTAATTCATTCATCCCGTCGCTCGCCTTCGCCATCAGGGGCGAGTGCGAGGCAATCGTGATCGGCAACCGAACAACCTTGCGCGCCTTCGCCTTCTCGGCCAGTTCGATGGCAATTTGGAGCGGTTTGAGGTACCCCGAGATGACACTCTGGCCCTCGCAGTTCGCGTTCGCGAGCCCAACGTAGCCTTCCCGCGAAGCCTCCGCACAGATTTCAAGCACCTTTTCCTCGGGGAGTCCCAGGATAGAAGCCATACCACCCGGGTTCTCCGTGCCGGCTTCGCCCATCAGCCGGCCACGTTCGCTCACGAGGCGTAGGCCTTCATCGAACTCGAGTGACCCGGCGGCGACAGCGGCCGTGAATTCGCCCATCGAATGCCCCGCAACGACGATCGGTTCGAGCGTTCGGTCGATGGCTGCCCAGCGTTCCTTGAGTGCTTCGAGCCAGGCGATAGACGTTACGAAGCTGGCCGGTTGCTGATTGGCGGTCGATTCGAGCTCATCTGCGGGGCCTTCCCAGCAGAGGCCAGAGAGGTTGCGTTCGAGCACGTCATCGGCGCGCATAAAGACCTCGCGGGCGGCCTTCGACACCTCCGCGAGGCGCTGGCCCATCCCAACATGCTGAGACCCCTGGCCGGGGAAGATGAGAGCGAGACGCCCCCAGGGCTTCACTTCCTGATCCATCGTTGAGCCGATGCCCTCCAAGAAGGCGCGTGCGAGGCGCCAATCCCGAAAAGGAGGATAACAGGGTCGTGAACCCTGAAGAAGGTGAGGGCCCAAGAAGTCGCCAGCGTAAGACCAAGAGATGTGGCCGTGAGGGGGCGAACCCCGGCTAAAGCAGGCTCGCCGGGTCGACATCGACCTGCCAGCGATCACCGAGGCGGATCGATTCCAGCAACCGAGTTGGCGCACGGCCACGCATGAGAACCTGGTAGCGCCATTCGCCGCGAATGCGCGGGATATATGCCGCCGTCGGCCCTAGGATGTCCGGTTCCGAGCGCCCGGCCGTATCGCGCGCGACGCGCAACTCGTTGGCCACCCGAGCAGCCTCGTCCAGTGCCTGATCCTTCTTACCGTTGCGGTAAACCAGGCGAACGAGGCGATTGAATGGCGGGTAGCCTGCCCGCCGGCGGTGGGCAATTTCTTCCTCGTAGAACGGCCGGTACTCGTGCGATGCCGCCGCCACGATTGGGCCAGCGGTGGGTTCGTAGGTCTGGATGTAGACGTACCCTTGCTTCTCCCGCCTGCCTGCGCGCCCGGCCACTTGTGAAAGCAGCTGGTAGGTGCGTTCGTGCGCATGAAAGTCCGGCAGGCTAAGGCCCACATCGGCATCGACCACGCCGACAACCGTCATCTGCGGCAGGTCCAGTCCCTTGGCCAGCATCTGGGTGCCGACGAGGATGTCGATTTCGCCGCGTTCAAGCGCCTGAACCATCCGCTCGTGGCTTCCTTTCTGCCGCGAAACATCACTGTCCCAGCGAGCGATCCGTGCGCCAGGAAAGGCCTCGCGCGCCTCTTGTTCGACGCGCTGAGTTCCCACGCCGAAAGGCCGGTATTTGCCGCTGTCGCATTTCGGGCAGCGATCCTCCAGGCGGCGCGAACGCCCGCAGTGATGGCAAACGAGCATCGTGCTAACCGGACTCTGCACGTCGAGGCTCATCGACACCTCGCACGCCGGGCAGAGCGGCAGGTAGCCACACTCGCGGCAGAGCACGAAGCGCGCAGAACCGCGCCGGTTCACAAAGAGGATCGACTGTTCTCCTTGTCGCAGAGCTGTGTTGATTGCACGCCGTAGTGGGCGCGAAAAGATCTTCCGGTTCCCGGCCCGTAGCTCGTCGCGCATGTCAACGACGGTGACAGCGGGCAGGCTCCCCTCGCTGACCTCGCCGTCGGCAGTCGGTGCGAGTCGCTGGGCGAGTTCGACGCGCTTGATCGTGCCGACTTCGCTCCGGTGGTAGGTGACAAGGTCCGGTGTGGCGCTGCCCAGCACCAGCCGCGCCCCGGTAAGCGTGCACAGTTGCTGGGCGACGTCCCGGGCGTGGTACCGGGGTTGGGGATCGACCTGCTTGTAGCTCCACTCGTGTTCTTCGTCGAGGACTACCAGCCCAAGGTTGGGCATTGGCGCAAAGACCGCACTGCGAGAGCCCACAACGAGGCGAGCTTCGCCCCTCTCCACCCGGTGCCACTGGTCGAAGAGTTCCCCCATCGAAAGCTGGGAGTGGAAGACCGTGAGCGTATCGGCGAACCGTTCGCCGTAGCGCCGGATAGCCTGCGGGGTCAGCGCAATTTCGGGCACGAGGATGATAGCGCCCTTGCCCTCGGCCAGCGTATGGCGGACAAGCTCGAGGTACACCTCGGTTTTTCCTGAACCCGTGATGCCGTGGAGGAGTGTCGTTCCGGGATTGGAAAGGATCGCCTGCAGGGCCGCACCCTGTTCGGCGCTGAGATTCGGTGGGGCACGATGCGTGAATTCATAGTGCGCGAGCGGGTCTCGCTCCAGCTGTTGTTCGAACTGGTGAAGATATCCGGTGGATTCGAGGTGGCGGAGGTGGGACGGGGTCGCCCCGAGTTCGCGTGCCTCGGTTAGTGAGATATCCGGGTTGGCCGCCAGGTGAAGAAGGATCCGTGCTTCGACCGACTTTGCGTTGCGTCCGGCCAGCGTCTCCGCATGCGCGATAGCAGCGGCCGGTTCCGTCGTGAGCCCGACGCGGCGCTCGAAACGGGGCCGTCCGGAGGACCGCGCGAGCCCCTGCGCCACCGTCAGGTGGCCTTCGCGTTGCAGACGGTCGAGCAGCGTGAGGCTAACTGGCCCCACGGATTCGCGTATCGCGTCGAGTGTGACCCGGCCGTTCGCGGCGATGAACCGCAGGATCTTCTGGTCTTTCGGGTAAATCGGAAGCAGCGGCGGGATATCCACCGGCGAAACCATCGTGACCGCCTTCTGGCCATAGCCGGAGGGCAGGCAGCACGCGAGGCAATCCCAGAGCGGCGCGAGATACTCGGCGCTCATCCACCGCGCGAGTTCGATGTGGGCGCCATCGAGGACCGGGTCGGGATCTGCGATCGATGCAATCGGCCTGACAGCCTGGAGCGACGTCGTCTCGGCCTCGGCGACTACGAGTCCTTGGAGGATGCGCGGCCCGAAGGGAACGAACACGGCCTGGCCCGGTGCGACCGCCATGCCGTCGGGCACGCTGTAGGTGAATGGCGTCCGCGCCGGTTGGCCGGAGTTCACTACAACGTCGACGAATCGTGTCCCCGGGGCCGGGGCTTCTGCCGGGTCGTTACCGAAGAGTGTGGGCGAGGTCACCAAACGATCATGCGAGTGCTTCGTAGGAATTGTCGATTGCTGGCCTAACCAAACGATGTCGCAGTTCGTATGCTGAGCAGCGATGA
>JBATAT010000088.1:0-3753 GCA_049662005.1 Tepidiformaceae bacterium | reverse complement strand
TGAGGGCAACGAACCGCGAGCGTAAGCGACCGGCCCATCTCCCCTCCACGCGACAGCGGCAGAGGGCCGTCAAACTCCACCTCGATCACCTGCCCACGCCGGGGAGAGTGGATTGTGGGAAGAGGGCTACCTCGCCGCGAAGTGCTCCGCGGCATCGTCCACCCGCCGGTACAGCATCCCCGCATCGATGAAGCGAGCGACCGATTCGGCGAACTCCAGGGATTCTGCCGGTGTCAGGCCCCGGTCGATGGCGGCACGCGAAATAGTGCCTAGCCGCGCGGCCACCAACCGTTCGACGACGCCGCGGATCTCCGGCTCGATTGCGGCCGCTCGCCAGAGCTCGGAAAACAGCGCTGCATGTTGGCGATCGCCGCCAAGGCCCAGGTAGGCACGCGATGCGTCGAGGGCGTCCGCGCCCGCACGAATGGCCGCTGAAACCCGCTCCAACCGCCATTCAGCCTGTTCTACCAGCACGTCCAGCACGGCCAGGTGGAGATCGAGTTTCGAAGGGAAATGGGCGTAAACCGCACCCTTGGAAAGCCCAACCGAAGCGGCTATCGCGTCGACCGACGCTCCATCGTAGCCACGTTCGGCGAAAGCCATTCCGGCGGCCCGCACTAATGCGGATCGCGTCTTAGCCCGCCGCTCTTCCTGACGCATCGCTGTCTTGCCTCCACGCAGGGAGGTACAGGGGTTTTCTCGAGTCCCCGTGATCCTCTTCCCGCCACCGCGGAAACGCCGCTTCGAAGGCCTCGACAACCTTTGGATCGAATTGCGTTCCGGCGCATCGCAGTATCTCAGTCAGCGCCTGATCTGGCGACTGGCCTTTACGATACGGCCGATCCGAAATGATCGCGTCGTAGGTGTCGCAAATCGCGAAAATCCGCGCGCCGAGCGGGATGTCCTCTTCCTTCAGCCGGCGCGGATAGCCATCCCCATCCCAGCGCTCGTGGTGCGCGAGCACGATCTTCGCGGCTGGCCGAAGGTAGGGCACCTGGGCGAGGATTCGATAGCCCAGTGCGGGGTGCCGGCGCATGAACTCCCACTCTTCTTCGGTGAGCTTGGCCGGCTTCAGCAAGATCGCATCCGGAACGCCGATCTTGCCGACGTCATGCATCAGGGCGCCCCTGTACACGGTCAGCAGCTCTTCGTCGTCCTTGATCCCCAGCATCTTCGCCATGTCGAGCGAATGCGTCGCGACTCGGACGGAGTGTCCCCGGGTTTCCTGGTCTCGAACGTCGAGCGCGGTGACGAGCGACTCGAGCGTGCCGGTATACGCGTCCTTCAACTCCTCCGACATATCCTTGATTTCCACGTAGGCATGCTGCAGACGCTCGTTCGAACGTTCGAGCCGAAGGACGTTCTCGCGGGTCTTCTCCACGAACTGCGCGATCGAATAGCGACTGAGAAGCAAGGGCAGCGTCAAAACCATGATCGCGGCGATGCCCAGTTCGCCGTAAAGGACCGCAAGGCCCCCTGCCACCAGTCCCAGCACGAGATAGTGGGGCAGAAGCCAGGCGAAGTTTTCCCGGTAGGCTCGCCGGATCGATCGTCCCGAGGTGATGCTGATAATCGTCGCCACCGACCAACCATCGATTGAAAACAGGATCGCCGCCCCGGCGACGCCACCGACGAGGGCCTCGATCGGGTTCCCGATGTCGTGGCTGGTCCCGGTGACACCGGTCGCCAACAGGACCCACCCCGTGACGCCAGCCGCAAGCGTTTCGTGCCCGAAGTTGAACACCAGCTTCCGCGGATTTCGTGATGCGACAAAGTACCCGGTTGTTGCTACTGCGCTGGCCGCCAGCACACCACCCAGCGGTCCGAACAACATCGCCGTCAGCAGAGCGCCGACGAAGCTCACCGAAACGCGGCCATCGAAGTACATGCGTACCGAGAGGGCCTCGCAGAGCGCCGTCATCACCACCATGCAGGTGAGTGCGAATGGCGCCTCCATCGTCTGGGTAAGGAACGCCGCCGTGAACGAAATCGTCCCGGCGAGGAACATCCCGGCGATCAGCCAGTCCTCTCGCACCTTGTTGTCACGCTTTTGCGCCATCTCATAGGTTGTATCGGTCGTTCCGGCGCGGGATGACAGCGCTTGCTTTGTAAAAACGTTGCGAATTGGTGGCCAATCGGACCTTTCGCGGGGGTTCTCCCCGAGAAAAGTGAACGAGGCTTTCGGGGCGAATCGCGCGCCCTGCCAGATTCAACGCAGCTTCCACCGTCGGTCTTCCTCGGCTGACCCAGGCCGTGCGGGCGACGCTTCGGTGACATTGGTGGCAATTGAGTGAACGCTAAGCTCTCCGCGACACGAACGGCCTCCCGTGTTTGCCGTAGACTCGCGCCATGGCAAAACCCCTCGATGGCATCCGGATCCTCGACTTCACCCGCTACCAGCAAGGACCGTTCGCGACGGTGATCCTTGGCGACTTCGGCGCTGAAGTGATCAAGGTCGAAGATCCCGGCGGCGGCGATTTCGGCCGCCGAATGTGGCGCGAGCCGGACGGGTTCAGTGCATTCTGGGAGTCCCTGAACCGGGGGAAGCAATCGCTGACGCTGGATATGCGAACAGCCGCTGCTCGCGAAATTGCACTCAAACTCGTGGCTACCGCCGATGTCGTCGTGGAGAACTTCAGGCCCGGCACCATGGACGGGTGGGGACTCGGGTATGACGTCCTCAAAGCCCAGAATCCACGCCTCATCTACGCGCAGGCGACCGGTTGGGGGACGAAGGGGCCAATGGCCACCCTCCCTTCGTTCGACCAGATCGCCCAGGCGTACAGCGGCCATGCACAGCACAGCGGCGGTGGTCCAGGCGCCAAACCCGAGGTTTCGTATCCCGGTGTGGCCGATCAGAGTGGGGCGATGAACCTGGCGCTCGGCATCATGACGGCGCTCTTTGTTCGCGAACGGACCGGGATCGGGCAGAAAGTCGAAGTCTCGCTGCTCGGGACGCAGATAGCGCTCCAGGCCCCGGAAATTCTTCACTACCTCCACTTCGGCGAGGAACATGCTCGCGAATTCCGCGCATCGCCCACCGTTGGTCACTACGAGTGCAACGATGGCCAGTGGATCATGATCGTCGGCATCGACCAGAAGTTCTGGCCGCGAATCGCGCGGGCGCTCGGGCTGGAGGAACTCATCGACGATAGCCGCTTCGCGAAGGGTTATCCCCGCTACGTGAACCGCGAGGAACTCCAGGGGCTCCTTGAAGGCGCGTTCGCTTCCGGCACATCAGATCACTGGCTCGCGAGGCTCCGCGATCAAGACGTGCCGGCCTCGATCGTCCAGGACTACGCGGCACTCTCCCGCCAGGAGCAGCCCTGGGCAAACGACTATCTCGTGAATCAACTGCACCCACGCTTCGGCGAACAGCGCGTGGTTGGCATGCACATCCAGCTCAGTGACACGCCCGGCGAGGTCGGCAAGGCGGCGCCGGAACTCGGCGCGGATACCCGCACCGTACTCAGCTCGCTCGGTGTCAGCGCCGAGGAGCAAGATGAGCTCCGAAAATCCGGCGTAACGGCGCCGAAGGCTACGGGCTAAAGTCGCCGTTCGCCGGGCCGCGTGCGCCGGCGAAGGCAAATCCCATGGCCGTCAGCGCTGCACGAAGGGCGGCGGCCTCGCCTTCGGCCCCAGCGCCGGAAATACCCCTGGTCGCGGCAGCGTCGAGCGCAGCAAGCGCCGCCGGAGCCTGGAAGTCGTTGTCCATCGCCGCTTCGAACTCTCGCTGAAGCGCGCTGGCAGACG
>JBATAT010000087.1:0-3285 GCA_049662005.1 Tepidiformaceae bacterium | reverse complement strand
GTCGAAGGCAGCGAACTGGCGAAGTACCTCCGCGAGCACCGCAACGATGTCGCCGTCGTCCTCCTCACGAACGGCGACAACGAGCGCGAAGCGCTGCCGGCACTGAAGCTCGGCGCACACGACTTCATCAACAAGGCACACCTTGAAGAGGGAGACCAGTTGGTCCTCCGTATTGAGGGCGCCTACGACGAGAACCGAAGCCTCCGCCGGCGCGACACGATGGTGCGCTGGCTCGAACGCGAAGCCCGCACCGACCACCTGACCGGCCTCTACAACCGTCACGCCTTCGATGAGCGCCTGCGTGAGGCGTGTGCTCGAGCGAAGGAGGGTGACCAGCCCGTCACCGTCGTCCTCGTCGACATCAGCGGTACCAGGATCGTGAACGAAGTCCATGGCCACGATGTCGGCGATGACATGATCCGCCGCACTGCGATTGCCATGGCCCACTGCATCCGTGGGGCCGATACAGCGGCGAGGATTGGCGGCGATGACTTCGGCGTGATTGTTCCCGATGGGGATCTCGCTCTCGGACGCCTGATCGCTCGCCGAATCGCCCACGAAATCGAACGAATGAATGCCGAGGAGTGGGCGGACCAGATTCCAGTCTCGCTGACCTTCGGCGTCGCCACCGGAGTGGGTTGCGACCCGACCGCTCTGTTCGCCGCCGCCGAACAACAGTTGACCGACTACAAGGCTGTTCGCCCCATGATCTCGGTCCTTCGGCTGCGCGATGAGTCAAACGGGCCATCGGTGGCGTAGGAGAGACGATGTTCGGGAAACGCAAAGCTGACAGCTCCGCTCCAACCGTGCCGTCCTTCGACGACCTGGATATCGACCCGGAAACCGGGCTCGTTGCCCCTGCTCGGTTCGAAGAGGCACTCCAGAAGGAGATCGCGCGAGGCCTGCGGTACGGCTCCTCGAGCGCGCTCGCCCTGTTCGAAGTCGCCGTCGCTGAAAAGGCGACCAACAGCCCACTTCCATCGCCCGCGCCGTTCGTCGCCGAAATCCTCCGCAAGGCGGCGCGAGCATCCGATGTCGTCGCTCGCGTTGCCCCGCAGGCCTTCGCTGTGTTGTTGGTCGAAGCCAGGGCGGAAGGCGCGAAACAGTTCACCGAACGCGTCCGCACGAGCATCGGCTCGCATGCGTACGCTCGCCGCCAGGATGGCAGCGGCCTCTTCGCACGCGCCTGGGCAGGCGTCGCGGAATGGAACCCCAGCGTGGATTCGGTCGGCGCCTATGCCGCCGCCGCCCAGCACGCGCTCAGCGCCACCTACACCAGCTACGAAGCGGCCCAGGAATGGTTCCGCGGCGAAGGCCTGAACAAGCCGTTCGCCCTGTAATTTCGTGCCAACAGCCCTGATCGCCCTCCGCCCAGAGCCGGCGCTGCCCGCCGAAAGGAGCAGACCGAGCAATACTAGGGCACGCGGTGCCCACCAGAGGAGTTGCTTCATTCCAGAGTCCTTTTCTTGAGTGGGAGCAAGAGCTACCGTCGGAGCCGATGCTCAACGAAGACGCCGGCAGCGCCGATGGCCGCCAAGGCGCCGCCCATTGCGAACAGCCACCATTCCGGGCCATCTTGGGGCTCGATCGCGATCGTGGTACCAGTGGCGGGTGGTCCTCCAACCCCGGGCGGCGCGCGGAACGGCAGAGTCGCGGCGGGCTTCGGTGGCGGTGCAATGCTCTGCGGAATGTCCACGCATGCCTCCGCCGCAGTTGAAACCCCCGAGGCGTCCCCGAAGTAAAGCCGGTAGCAATAGCTCCCGGAGAATGGGAAGGGGACCTCGTCTGCCACGTGCCTCGGCGGATCGATCGCGGTCGCGCTCCACGCGAAACTGATTGGGTTTGGCCCGGCGGGAGCGCGGTACACTGCATAACAGGTTGCGCCGGGCCCAGGGCGTGGAATGTTGAGAGTTACCGAACTGGAGCCCACCGCAACCGAGAACGGCTCGGTAGATCCGAGTGACGGCCGAAGCTTCTCGGGAACGTCGGGGAACATACAGTTGATAGCTTGTCTCGGTGGCTCAGAGGGCCGTACCGGGCTGCCTTCGGGAGTCGGTGAAGCTACCTCATCGACGGTTGCCGACGGATGGGGTTCGTCAGCCGAAGCTAGGGAAACCGATGCGAGCGAACCCGATACGACGGCCCACAGTGCAAGCCTGACCAACCACATGTGTGGTCGGCTTGCCGACTGATGACCACCGCACGGCGCCGCCGTGCAAGTGAATCTGCCTTTCATGCAATCTCCTCCATGAAGAGTTCACGCGGCGGCGTCAGCATTAGACCCCGTCGTGCCGTTTCTGTGTTGATCTCGTTAGCACATTTTCTGATCGTTTCCGATCAATTCCTGCACGCCGAGCGTGCAACAGGCGTAATGCAAGGGGATCCAGCTTCGGAGCTTCTCTCGCTGAGGCGGAATCTCCGTCAGGTCGAAGACCTTGTGGCAGAGGTCCGCCACATGACGCCGTACCGTCGCCGGTGCAACGTCCATCAACTCCGCGGCCTCCTCGTTGGTGTAGCCCTCTTCTATAAACGCCAGGATGCGCCCTTCGGTTCCCGTCAGGAAAGGAACGTGGCGCTCTCGGAGCTGACGCCGCAACTCGTTCGCCTGTAACACCCCGACCTCCACCCCGGGAATCGCATCGGCCGCACGTCTGCCGGGGTCACCCATCTCATACCACATGCGGATGGGCCTTACCATGTGACGCCTGCGAACGACGAACCTCGAACGACGCCTGCGCCCCAGCCGCCGTCTACCGCCTCACAAGTGCCAGCAACTGGCAGAACCGGAGGGTGTGGAGCGAATAGCGCTTGACGCAGCCAAGTTAACGGTGCGGGGTTGCCTCCCCGCGCCGTTCTTGAGGTAAACTCGATACTCAACGAGGTCGCCGCCTCCTCGGATTTTCACAGGAGAAACACTGATGAATCACTCGCTCTGGAACCGCATGGCAGTCTCGCTCGCAGGGGTTGTGGTCTCGATGTTGTTCGTCGTCGCGGCCAAGGCGCAATCCGCAAACGACGTACCTTGGGCCCAAGTGCCGGATGATCTGAAGCAGGCTGTCCAGTCGGTCGCTGAGACGTACGGCAAACCTAACAACCTCCCATATTCGGGGAGCTGCGAGACCGGTGTCCAGGGCAAGCTCTGTGCTCGCGTGCTTACCTTGGATGCTAACAAAGCCCACATTGGGATCGGCCTTTACCAGAGCGAAGCGGCCTTTTTCGACCTAACACGCACCAGCGCGGGATGGGCAACTGCCCCGGCAGCGCCGGGAACGGGCAATTCAGCCG
>JBATAT010000086.1:0-11327 GCA_049662005.1 Tepidiformaceae bacterium | reverse complement strand
CGCCGCTGCGTGCCGCAGTATCGGTGTGGCCGGATTCGCCGATCCCAAGGCTGCGCGGCCGAACCCTTCGCGTTGCCAGTGTGACTTCCAGCGCGTCGCGGATCAGCGTGGCAATGGAAACGCCCCGCTCGGCAGCCAGCAAGTGGAGTTCCTCGAGCATGGAAGCGTCGATAGAAAATGTCGTGCGCGTCATGCAGGCATGATAACCCCGGTGATTACACATGGTTCCGCAGCCGGACCTGCGGAAAGCACGCTCCCAGGCAACAAAAGGGCCGCCCAGCTTGCGGCAGACGGCCCATGTCGACGAAGTTCGAACTGCGTCGTTCGACCATTCGAACGTGATAACACCGGTGATCGCACCTGCTCCCGCAATCGGCATCGCGAACAGCACGCGCCAATCACAACAAGGGCCGCCCACCTTGCGGCAGACGGCCCATGTTGGCGTCGTTCAACGTTCGTCGTTCGACGTTCCCTACACTTCCCGGAATTCGCCTTCGACGGTCCCTTCCTGGGCATCGCCCGGAGCTTCGCCACCGGGTTCACCCGTGAAGCCCTCGGCTCCTGGGTCGCCCCCGGCGCCGTAGACGGCCTCGCCGATCTTCGAGAGTGAGCCGCTGAGCGCGTCCACAGCGGTCCGCATCTGGTCGGCGTCGTCGGTTTCGATGGCGGTCCGCACATCCTTCACCTTCGCCTCAACGTCGTCCTTCAGTTCGGCCGAGATCTTGTCGGCGTTGTCGCGCAGCGTCTTTTCGGCCTGGTAGGCCATCGAATCCGCCATGTTCTTCGTCTCGATGGAATCGCGCTTCTTACGGTCTTCATCGGCGAACATCTCGGCTTCGCGCTGCATCTTGTCGATCTCGTCCTTCGAAAGCCCGCTCGAGGACTGGATCGTGATCTTCTGCTCACGCCCGCTCCCCTTGTCCTTCGCAGAAACGTTCACGATGCCGTTGGCATCGATGTCGAACGTGACTTCAACCTGCGGGATGCCACGGGGCGCCGGCAGGAGGCCGTCGAGGATGAACCGCCCGAGCGACTTGTTGTCCCCCGACATCGGCCGTTCGCCCTGGAGGACGTGGATCTCGACGCTCGGCTGGTTGTCCGCCGCGGTGCTGAAGGTCTGGCTCTTGGCCGTCGGGATGGTCGTGTTGCGCTGAATGATCGGCGTCATCACCCCACCGAGCGTTTCGATGCCGAGCGTCAGCGGCGTCACATCGAGCAGGAGGACATCCTTGACCTCGCCCTTGAGCACACCTGCCTGGACGGCAGCGCCGATAGCGACGACTTCGTCCGGGTTCACGCCCTTGTGCGGCTCTTTCCCGAAGAAGTCCGCGACAACCTTCTGGACCGAAGGCATGCGCGTTTGCCCGCCAACCAGCACGATTTCGTCAATGTCGCCGGGCTTCTTGCCCGCGTCGGCAAGCGCCTTCTTCACCGGTTCGAGCGTCCCCGTAAGGAGGTCGCCAACGAGCTGTTCGAGCTTCGAACGGCTGAGCGAGACGTTGAGATGCTTCGGACCACTCGCATCGGCGGTGATGAACGGGAGGTTCACTTCCGTTTGCTGCGCGCTCGAGAGCTCGATCTTCGCCTTTTCGGCCTCGGCCTTCAGCCGCTGCAGCGCCTGGCGGTCCTGCCGCAGGTCGATACCCTCGGCCTTCTTGAACTCATCGATCAGCCAGTCGATAACGCGCTGATCGAAGTCGTCGCCGCCGAGGTGGGTGTCGCCATTGGTGCTGAGCACCTGGAAGGTGCCTTCGCCCAGTTCGAGGATCGAGATGTCGAAGGTGCCACCACCGAGGTCGTAGACCGCGATCAGTTCGTCGTGCTTCTTATCGAGGCCGTAAGCCAGCGAAGCCGCGGTCGGCTCGTTGATGATGCGCAATACTTCGAGTCCGGCGATCTTGCCGGCATCCTTGGTCGCCTGGCGCTGAGCATCGTTGAAGTACGCCGGCACCGTGATGACGGCCTCGTTCACCGGTTCGCCGAGGTAGGCCTCTGCATCCGCCTTCAGCTTCTGCAGGATCATGGCGCTGATCTCCGGCGGGCTGTACGAACGGTCGCCGACCTTGACCGAGCTGTCGCCGTTTGGTGCAGCCGAAACGTTGTACGGCACGAGCTTCAGGTCCCGTTGGACTTCCGGGTCATCGAGCTTGCGCCCCATGAAGCGCTTGATGCTGAAGACCGTGTTCTCGGGGTTCGTGACAGCCTGGCGCTTCGCAACCTGGCCAACGAGCCGTTCGCCCGTCTTCGTCACGGCAACGATCGATGGCGTCGTGCGTGTACCTTCGGCGTTCGGGATGACGACGGGCTCGCCGCCTTCCATCACCGCCATACAGCTGTTGGTGGTCCCGAGGTCGATTCCAATTACTTTCGGCATAGTTGCTCCTTCTTACTCGTTGGTGGCTTCGCCGACGATGACCATCGCCGGTCGGATGACTTTGCCCTGCAGCGCGTAGCCCTTCTGGACAACATGCAGAACCTTGTTTGCTTCTCCGGGTTGGCGGCCCACAGCTTCGTGCGCCAAAGGATCGAACTCCTTGGATTCGGCTTCGATCTCCTTCACCCCCATCGCTTCGAGGAGCTTGCCGAACTTTTGGTGAATGGCGCTCACGCCCTGCACCCAATTCAGCCCTGCGAGGGTCGAATCGACAGAACTCACCGCCCGGTCGAGGTCGTCGTACACGGGCAGAATGTTGATGACGAATGCCGCCCCGGCAAGGCGGGCCGTTTCGCCACGTTCCTGCTCGATGCGACGCTTGTAGTTCGCGAAGTCGGCGGCCGAACGCTGCCAGTTCCTGTAGTAGTTCTCCGCCTTCTCGCGCTCGGCCGCAAGCTCGTCCACGGGTTCACTGGTTGAAGCACCTTCGACCGGTGAATCGCCAGCCTGGGCCGCTTCGTTCTCCGCATTCACGCGTGCCGCCGACCGCTTGTCGACGAAGCGTTCGTCTGTTCCTTCACTCATAGACACCTCCATTGGGTCACCACACCGAAACCATCGAAGCCTTGTGGCGTCGCGGGCCGAACTTGAGCTTTTCGTTCGGCCCTGGCTGGTCGGGTGTGGGCTATTCGCTTTCTCCGTAGAACTCGCTCATGAGCTCGGTCAAAACCCGGCTCACATAGCGGACGTTGGCCACCGCTTCGCCGTATTGCATCCGGGTTGGACCAAGGACGCCGACGATCCCCCCGGCGCCCCCCTCGTTTCCGTAGCGGGCGAGCACAAAGCTCATCTCCTGGTACGGCGCGTCGGTGTTTTCATCGCCGATGACCACCGCGACAGCCTCGTCCTGGAGCGAACCCGATGGGATCGCCTCCCGGAGCCGGCGTTCATCGACCGCTTCGAGCGTATCGAGCATGCGGTCGCTATGGCCGAATTCCGGCTGGCGAAGCATGTCCCGCACGCCTTCGATCACGGGCGATTCCACGAGCGCCGCCTGCTCGTGAAGCATCAGCTCCGTGAGCGTTGCGACGACCGCGGACTCGACCGCGCTGAGCGACTCCTGGCCGGGGTCGCGCTGGGGGAACTCGGCGACGGTTTTGCCACCGAACTCCGCATTCAATCGCGCGGCGAGCCGCGTGAGATATTCCTGGTGGGCCGCTACCGGGAAGTCGATCGTCCGCTGGTGCACACCGCTGTCATTCGTGACAGCAACCAGCAACGCTCGATTTTCCAGCAGCTCCACCAATTGCAACTGCTTAAGGCGAACCTCCAGCAGGCGTGGCTGCGTGACCAGGGCGACGTTCCTCAGGCTGTTCGCAAGCACGCTCGCGGCCAGCCCAACCCATTCTTCCAGCTGGCGCGATGCCTGGTGGAACTGGTGAAGGATCGTGAACTGCTCCTGGTTGGTCAGTTTTCGTTCGGGCATCAGGCTCGAAACGTAGTAGCGATAGCCCTGGTTGCTCGGGATGCGGCCAGCTGAGGTATGGGGGTGGGTGATCATGCCCTGGTCTTCGAGTGCGGCCATTTCGTTTCGAACGGTGGCGCTCGAAAGCGTGAGCTGATGGCGTTCGACCAGAGACTGCGACCCTACCGGTTGGGCAGACCCCACGAAGTCATCAACGATGAGGGCGAGAATGCGCGCACGGCGCTCTGATAACGTCATTATCAACCCTATGATGCCATATTGGCACTCTCATGTGAAGAGTGCTAACGCCATCGGGATGATTGTACCACGGACCAGCTCACCGGTTCAGTCGGCGAAGGATCAGGTCGATTCGCCAATTTCCCAGCGCTTCAACGCCCGGATCGCCATGTACGTCGCTGCCACGGTCACGGTCGTTGCGAACACCACCGCCGGCGCCGTCGCGAGACGCGGATCGAAGACCGCATCCGGCGCCGAAATGAACCCCTTGGCGATGCCCTGCGCGTACTCGCCAATCGAAAGGTAGCGCACGCCCGTGAAGAGGCTGACGACGACGCCTTCCCAGATGAACACATACAACAGGCCGGCAATCAGCGCCCGGCTGGTGGCGATGCTGAGCCAGAGAAACGCCGCGCTGTACGCCAGGCTGCCCACGATTCCACCCACGACAAAGCCAACAACGATCCCGTCCTCCGGCTGGCCGGCCAAACCAATTACCCCGGTCGGGATGATCGCGATCAGGACGACCACGGTGGTTGCCGCCCACGCCACCAGCAGCTTGGAGAAAATGATCGTCGAGCGCGGGATCGGCTTGGCCAGCAGGTAGACAGCCGTCCCGTCTTCGAACTCCTGCCCGAGTGCGGCAGTACCAAAAATCAGCGCCGCGAAAGGCAGCACGATGCCAATGGCCAGGTTTCCGAGGGCTGTGCCGGCTGTCCACTCCTGTGCTTCGAGGCTGTCGTTCTCGATGGTGTAGAGCACCGCAAGCAACACCGGAACAAGCGCGAACGCGAGCATCAGGATCGAGCGCTTCTGGCCGAGGACCTGGCGAAGCGTGAGCCGCACGATCGTCCTGTCGATCATCGTTTCACCAGGTAGGAGAAGACGCTCTCGAGTGATTCATCGGTGGGACGAATCTCGAAAATCGAGACGTTCGCCTTCCGTGCGACGCCAGCGACGGCCTTGGTGAACGCCGCGAACTCGGACGTCCGAACCTGGAGGTCGTTACCGGTCAGTTCAACCCCGTAGACCGAGGGATCGGAGACGAGATTCGCGGCGAGCAGGCGGTTATCGCTCGCGCGTACGAAGAACGTGTGCGGCCGGTCGGTCATCAGCTTCCTGATCTCGCGGAAATCTCCCGAGGCGGCCAGCCGCCCGGCGACGATCACGAGGACGTCATCCGCAAGCCGCTCGACCTCTTCGAGGATGTGCGACGAGAACACGATCGTGCAGCCATCGCCCGCCATCTTTCGCAGCATGTCCATTAGCTGGAGCCGCTGGCGCGGATCGGCGCCGTTGAACGGCTCATCGAGCAGCAGCACCCGTGGTTCGTGGACGAGCGCAGCCGCGATCTTGATCCGCTGCTTCATGCCCTTCGAGTAGCCTCCGGTCGCGCGCCCCATCGCTGGTTCGAGCTCGACCATCCGGATCGCCTTGAGCGCCGACTCCTGGGGGTTGGGCAGGCGGTGCAGCCGCGCGCTATCGAGCACGAACTCGAGACCCGTGAGGAACGGGTAAATGGACTCGCGCTCCTGGACGAGGCCGATTCGGCGGTACATCTCCGGGTTCGCCCAGCTCGCTTCACCGAGCACGCGTACCGTCCCCGCCGAGGGTCGAAGGAACCCGGCAAGCATGTGCAGCATCGTCGATTTGCCGGCGCCGTTCGGCCCGAGCAACCCGGTGATTCCGCTCGTCAACGAGAACGAGATGTCGTTCACGGCGACGATGTTCCCGTACCACCGCGAAACGTGGTCAGCCTCGACTGCGGCGACCTTGCCCGGCGCTTCCTCGATCGTCATGCCGCAATCCGATCGAACCGGCGAACGACCAGTGCGACTCCCGCCCCGGTGTAAACAAGCACGGTCAGGAAATACGTCCAGAGGGGGAAGCCGGTCTCGTACTGGGCCGAGTCGATATCCGGGCTGGCGTTGAATATCCAGAGTGTGCAGCCATGGACGAAGTCGAACGGGCTGAGGTAAATCGCATAGTGACCGATGCCGCCAATGCCAAACACCAGGATATTCGAGATGGGAAAGATGACCAGGAACCAGGCGACCACCGCGACCGTCGCGTAGGCGCGCCGCGAGGTCCGGCTGGCGATCGCCAGGCAAACGCTCCCGGCCATTGCGGCAATAAGCACGCCCGCCGCAACCGTCCGGGGCAAATCAAGCCAGTTGTCGGTGATGTAGCCCCAGACGTCCTTGCTCGCGAGGCCGTTGCCGAAGACGAGCACGGCCTGTGGGGCCAGCGTCAGCACGGTTAGCGCCGATGCGAACGCTGCGATTTTCGCAAGTGCATAATCTCTCCGGCGGAGTGCTCGCGAAAAGTAAAGCGAGAGCGTGCGCTGGCGCATGTCGCGGCCCGCAATTTCGGGCGCTATCGCCGCACAGAAGAGGGCAATCGGGATTTCTACGAAGGCGAAGTACCCCTCCGGCGTGATGATCTCCACATCGCCCGAGACGAGGGCCGCGATAGCCAGCTGTGCCACCGCCGGAAGAAACGCGATGATCGCGATAATGATCGGGATGATCTTGCTTCCCGTTCGCCGCCCAATCCCAAACGCACCGCGCAATGTGTAGAAGTAGAGCGAGGTGATCGCGTGGCGTCGCCCGAGCCTTGGGCCGTCGTAGTTCCGGTACCCCAGGTCGTAGATGTTGCCGGTGCGCATATCAGCTGGCTGCACTGGCGACCCCCTCGGCATCGGGCCGGAAGATGTCCTCGAGGTTCTGGCGGCGCAGTTCGATCCGTACGAGCCCAAGTTCGAGATCGGCACAGGCATCGCGAATGATGTCGTAGGCGGCATCGCCATCGAGCGCGACCAGTACCTGGCGGCCTTCCGTCTGGCAGATGAGGCCGGCCTGTTCCAGCTGCTGGCGAAGCCCTTCCACGCCACCATCCACCTCTACCGCGAGCGTGCCGGTGGTCGCCGTGAAATCACGGATCGGGCCGCTCCGCATCAGGTGGCCGCCCTCGATAACCACGAGATGCTCGCACACGCGCTCGATCTCACCGAGCAGGTGGGAAGCCATCACAATCGAAATGCCGAATTCGGTCCCCGTTCGATGGACGAGGTCGAGCATTTCGTCGCGTCCCGCCGGATCGAGGCCGTTCGTCGGTTCATCGAGGAAGAGAATCTTCGGATCGTGGACAAGTGCCTGGGCGAGCTTCACCCGCTGCTTCATGCCCGTCGAGTAGCCACGAATCTCGCGGTAGCGTTCTTCGAACAGGCCAACGTGGCGCAGCACTTCCGCCGTCCGCTCCCGCGCGCTCGATTTCGGTAACCCATTGATCTGGGCCATGTGCGCCACGAACTCCGTCGCGCTCACATCGCCAGGCAGGCAATCGTGTTCGGGCATGTATCCCACGAACTGGCGAAGCACTGTTCCATCGGTTTGGACGTTGTAGCCGAGCACTTCGGCCGAACCAGAGGTCGCATCGATCAGGCCGAGCAAGATCTTCAGGAGCGTGCTCTTGCCAGCGCCGTTCGCACCAACGAGGCCAATGACGCCGGGTTCGAGGCTGAGGTCCAGGCCACCGAGCGCGGTAACCGAACTTCCATACTGCTTGACGAGGCTGCGCGTCTCGAGAATCGGCATCGCACCAAGTCTAACCTGCCATCCCGAACATGCGCGCCGCAGTCATGTGGGCCGAAGAGATCAGGGAAAAGCCCAGTAAGTATTCGGTGCCCGGGGGCTGGCCGCTGGGGCGCGACTGACCGATTGTGAAGGAGATGCAGAGGTTGTTGGTGGGGAGGAAGCTTCCGGGCTCGCACGCTGTGCGGATCATGCTCGGCGCTACGCTATTGGCAGGGGTCGCGGCGGTGCTTGCCGCCCGCGCCCCGGCCGATTCCGTTGGCCAGGAACCCCTTGTTGCGGCTCTCGCGAACGCACCCGCACCACTGGCGACAGCTCCGCGAGACCCGAATACACCTGGCAACACCGTCCCAGCGGCCCAGCCGACTACGGCCGAAGGCGCCGTGCCAGAGCCAGCACTCGCCCAGCTGCCCAGCGACGACCAGGTCTCCGCCGCCTCCGTCAGCCGCTTTTCGATGCCGCTGAAGGCGTGGAGCAAAGTCACCGACCGCTATGGCGCGCGCAATCGCGGCGCCGGCTTCATCCACGGCGGCATCGACCTCGGCCTCGAGGGACTCCACGGCTCGAATGTCTACGCTGCCTGCACCGGCTCCGTTTCCGATGCGAGCTATTCGGGCTCCTTCGGCAACCACATCTTCGTGGATTGCGGCGAAGGCTGGAGCACGCTCTACGGCCACCTCAGCCAGATGCTTTTGAAACCGGGCGATCCCGTCACGCCGGACACCGTCGTGGGCATTAGCGGCAGTACCGGGTATTCGACTGGTGAGCACTTGCACTTCGAGATTCGCTGGCAGGGCACATCGGTGAACCCCGAGGACTACCTCGATTTCCACATCCCGCCGGGAACCCCGCTCAGCGATGGACCCCTCTGGTTCCCGAGCTCCGGCGGTGGAAGCGGGAGCGGTTCGGCCCCAGGTGCGACCGCAACTCCTGTCCCACCGACACCGACCGATACGCCGACTCCCACAAATACGCCAACCATCACCCCCACGCCAACGATCACACCGACGCCAACATGGACGCCGACCCCCACCGCCACGCCGCGCCCCCCAACGCGGACACCGACGCCACCACCGGTCTCCCGGTAGCGGCGGGCTACGCCTCGGAAATACCCTCGATGTGGGAATAGTCGTTGAACCCGGTCAGCGTCATCCGGCCGCTCTTCGAAAACAGCAGCCGCGAGATGGACGTGTTCGCGACCGCGAACGACCAGCTGCTTTCGTGCGGGACGTTCAGGAACTCGGCCAGCATCGCCATGATCGCGTTCCCGTGGGACACCACGAGCAGCGTCCCTTCCGGATGCGCCTCGACGATCTTTCGCACCGCACCGGCCGTCCGTTCGCGCACCTGCTTGATAGATTCGCCGCCCGGTGCGGGCACGCGGCAGCGAAAGAACTCCCGCATGAGGTCCGCATCTTTCGCGACGATCTCCTTGCCCGTGAGCGATTCCCAGTCGCCGTAATGCATCTCTCGCAGGCCGGGGTCCAGCGCCGGAGCGAGCGGCGCGAGGTGGTGTTCGAGCGCATGGATTGCGGTGCGATGGGCGCGAGAGAGATCCGAAGAGTAGGCGGCGTCGAACTGCTGACCCCTGAGCCGAAGCCCGAGTGCCCGGGCCTGGGCGATGCCTTTCGGTGTGAGTTCGGTCTCGGAGTGGCCGCAAAACCGGCCCTCGATGTTCCCAACGGTTTCGGCATGGCGGACAAGAAAGACGGTTGTTGGCATGCGACCATTGTAAAGGACACGGTGCACTCCACCGGGAAATGGCCGTTTTTACCAACGTTTTACAGCGCAGTGGCAACTCCCGCGCATTCGCGAGCGTTTTGATTGGTGCGTGTACATGCGTCCGTTGCTACGGTAGCAAGACTGAACCGCAGCGAATGCGCGGGAGGAACAATGAGCTGGATCCATCGAAAAGCCTTCGCGGTGGTCGCCGCGAGTGCCGGCGTCGCCACTATTCTTGGCGCATCACTCGGCGTTGCCGTCGCGAAACACGCGAGCACCGTGGGCGGCGTCTGCTCCGGCGGCGGGAATGGTTGCAATATCCACTACGTTGGCGCCATCAAGAGCGGTAGCGTCAGCCCGGACAACTTCACCAAGTGCCTTCCTGCAGGCGATTGGGAAGCCATCTACATCTGGGATGGCCCAAACCAGGAATGGGAACACTTCTTCAACGAAACGAAGACTCCGGCCTTCGTGAACTCCGTTGCCGCCGGTGGCATCAACAACATCCCGGGCTTCTCAGGCGTCGTCCTGATCATGAGGCCCGGTGCCCCGATTCAGCAGGTTACCCTGCTCGATTCGAACAGCGAGTCCTGCAACTAGCCCGCTCTCGTTCACACGCAACTACCTCCAAAACCCTCGCCTGGCCGCGAGGGTTTCTGGTTTCCCGCGAAGGCCTGCGCGGTTCGTCCTCGAACCTCCGCTCTCCGTGCGCCACAATGAAGGCAGTTGAACAGGGAGGACGCGATGACGGTAGCTATTCGCCTCAAGCGCGAACACATCGATGCAATGGTGGCCCATGCCCTCGAAGACGCCCCAATCGAGTGCTGCGGGCTGCTCGCATCCGGCGACGGCACGCTGGTTGAAGTGATTCGCGCGAAGAACAAGGAGGCCAGCCCCTACCGCTTCGATATCCACCCGCTCGAAACCAAGCGGCTGCTCGATGAGATCGAGGAGAAGGGGCACACGCTTGCCGGCTTCTACCACTCCCACACCGGCTCCCCCGCCGTTCCCAGCCAGACCGATATCCGGATGATGGGCCCGCTCTTCGGCCCGCCGTACGTGCACTTCGTCATCGGTGTCGCCGATCGCGACAATCCGGAGGTTCGGGTCTGGCACATCGAAGGGACCGAGCGGATAGAGCGCGAGTACGAGATTGTCGAGTAGCCTCGCCGCCGGCGACACGGTTTTCGCCTGATGCCCCGAGACTACGTATCCCCCGTCTTGCGGATCCGGGACCACGAACTCCGTTGGGGCGCCCGCACCTACGTGATGGGCATCGTGAACGTCACACCCGATTCGTTCAGCGGCGATGGCCTCGGCCTCGATATCGCGGCCGCCGTGGCCCGCGCCCGCAGCATGGCAGCCGACGGCGCCGATTGGCTCGATATCGGCGGCGAATCGTCCCGGCCCGGCGCGGAGGAACTCGACCCCGGGGAAGAAGCACGGCGAGTGGTTCCGGCCATCGAAGCAATCCGGGCGCAGACTTCCCTTCCGATCTCGGTCGATACCTATCACGCCTCCGTCGCTCGCGCCGCATTAAAGGCGGGCGCCGATGCGGTGAACGACATCTGGGGCCTGCGGAAAGACCCCGAAATGGCAAGCGTCGTTGCTCAGTCTGGCGCGGCGCTCATCGCCATGCACAACCAGCGCGGTCGCCCTCCGGGCAACGTAACCAGGCTCGTGCGCGAAGGGCTCAAGACCTCGCTGATGCTCGCCGAACAGCACGGAATAGCACCAGGAAAGGTCATCCTCGACCCTGGGTTCGGGTTCGGGTGGACACCACAAGCAAACCTCGCGATGCTCGCGACCCTCGAAGAACTCACGACCCTGGGGCACCCGCTCCTCGTCGGCACCTCGCGTAAGTCCACCATCGGCGAGATCCTGGGAGGCGTCTCACCCGAAGAGCGCCTGATGGGCACCGCCGCCACGGTTGCAC
>JBATAT010000085.1:0-3718 GCA_049662005.1 Tepidiformaceae bacterium | reverse complement strand
CATCTTGTTCTGTCGCTTGCGGACAAGCGATTCGCGGAGGATTTTCAACATCTCCCGATTCGGGTTGACCAAAACCCTGGTGGCGTTGGCGCCGTGGATGCGGCGTTCGAGAAACGTCTCCTCCAAGGTGAGGTGCGTGACTCCCCGATCCCATGCGCGCGAAAGCCAGTCCGTGTCCTCTCCAAGCGAGCGAGCCTCATCGAATGGCCCAACGGCGTCGAAAACGCTTCGCCGAATCAGCCACGCGCTGGGCTCGAATGCCGTTTCGGCACGCCCGTCCGTCGGGCCCATGAACCAGCCAGGCGCCTCACCCTCGAACCGGTAAACGCGTCCACAGACGACGAAGCCGATCGCCGCGTCCCCCTCGGATTCTCCACCAGTCACCTGGGCATGAAGTTTCCCCGGCAGCCAACGGTCGTCAGCGTCCAGGAATGCCAACCACTTCCCCATCGAACGTTCGACGGCCACATTCCTGGCACGAGAAACGCCACCATGCGGCAAGTCGAGGCAGGTAACGTCAGGGAACGAGCGGGCGATCATCGGCGACTCATCAGTCGACCCATCGCTCGCGACGATGATCTCGAGCGGTGTGTAGTCCTGGGCGATCACGGACTCGATCGCCTCGGCGAGGTATCTCGCGCCGTTGTACACCGGAACGATGACCGAAATCAGCGGGTTGGGGACGGCGTCGGTCATTCGGCAACGGACTCCAGGAACCGAGCGATTGTCGAGGAGATTTCCTCCCGGCGAGTGCCAAGCTTAAGTCCGTAACACGGGACCCGCCGAACCAGTCTCGCCATTGCTGAAAGTCCGCCGCGGTCGGCCGATGCCATTTGGAGGAGGGTGCTCGGCGCAAGGGCGGCCAGGGCGGCAGCCGGGCCGATGGGTTCTATTGTGGTTTCACTTTCGCCGGTGATTTTCGGCACGAAGACGGCCGCGAGCGGGCGGGTTCGGGGAAGCAAGTTTGCAAGCGCCGGGTACAGGATTGCGACGCCCTTTTCCGGCGCTACCCGCTCGCGGTTCACCACGAACGGGTCGAGATCGGGGAACCGCGTCAGTTGAGCATCATGCAGTTTCGCAGCGGCATAGATCGAATGAACCATCGGATCCGGCTCAAGCTCGAGGAGGCAATGGTCATCGCCCAGGTACTCCAGGCCCCCGAGGAGACATGCGAGCGCTGTGCTCGATTTCCCGGAACCGCTTGCACCGACGATGAGAGCGCCTTTGCCTTCGTGTGCCACCGCGGCCGAATGCAGGAATTGCATCCGACGCTCCGCCATCGCCCAGGCAATGATCGCCCGGAAGCCGCCGGCTATGTCGCCGTAAGTCAACGACGAGGCCGCCGGCACCCAGTAGGTTCCGGTTCTTGTGCGCGAATCGAAAAGCGTCAGTCCCGGGTCGGGTCGGAAGTAGGCCCAGCGAACGTCCGAGTCTTCTCGCATGGCCGGAAGGCTCTGGGCGTAAACCGACCCTGGCGTCGGGAGCGTTTCCGGAAGCTGAACCCCGGTCGATTCCGTGTCCCACGCCCGTATCGTGACGTCAGCGGCACCATCCTCAATGCGCAGATGTTCGAACGGAGCGCCGAGCCGTGGGCCCAGCGCGTGGCCAGCAAATTCAAAGGTGAACCGTATCGGCCCAATCGAAATCGGCATCGAAAGAACGCCCCCAGAAGCTTCGGCGGCGCGGAAATACGCATCGTCGAAGATGTCCTGGGCGGAATCGGGAATTTCGGCCGTTTGAGGGGTAGAGTGTGGAGTCACGCGTCCGGAGCGGCTGGCTTCGCCCTCGGCCAGCCCGCCTCTTCCACATCGTGGATGGGATCGAGCAGGAGGAGTTCTTGCATGTCGGTGTATTTTTCCAGCTGCGGTTCACCCGGCACGGAGACAAGGCCGTTCACCTCGGACGGGGGAAGTGTTCGCTCTCGGATGAGTTGTTCTGCGAGCAGATGCTCGACGAAACCCGCCAGCACTGAGCTATCAAAACTGTGGGACTGGCACGCTTCTTCGATGGACTTGCCAGCGGCGATGAGCTGCCACGCCACATCGCCCGCGCCGCGCGCACTGTAATAAGCGCCGGTGCCCAAATGCACGATGAGCGCTTCACCATCGACACTCTCATCGACGACATCCGGTTTGTTGACTTCGTAGCGCAAATTCGATTCCCCCGCGCGAAATCGTAGCGGAGTCATGCACGCGTGCAAATGAAAGTAATGAGGGTCGGCGCCTGGGTGTTCGGAAGGCGCGGGCGGGCGCGCCCCCTCCACCCAGTCAAAGGCCGGCGGGTCGAGCACCTGTCCTGGGAGAGGCGCCGAACCCTCAGCCGGACTATAGCCAGCGCGAAGCCCTGGCTGGGATTCTTATGACTTGGCCAACCGTAAACTTTTCGTCACGGGTGGTACGGCGCGATCCCGGTTTCGTAGGGAGTATCCTCGCGAACCACCTGCCGGAAACGATCGAAATTCGCATCGAAGCGGCGAACCATTGCCGGACGATGGATGCCCTGGTGTTCGCATGCCGAACCGACAGAACAACTCTTGCAGCAGAACTTTCGCCCGGCCATCAGATACGGCTCAGTAGCGAAGATCGAATGACAGCGGATACACCGCTGGGGCTCGTTCGGCATGGTTCCCCTCGTGAACGAATCGGAAAGTGTTGCCATTGTCGGCGCGAACCTCCCGAGATGGAAGCAGTCGCGTGATCTTCGGCACTCGGGCACGATAGGTGGATGGTACACATTAACCGCGTTTACACCCGCGCCGGCGACGACGGCACCACGGCCTTGGGCGGCGGCCAGCGCGTGAAGAAGGACAGTCTCCGGATCGAAGCCTACGGAACGGTCGACGAGTTGAACTCAACCATCGGCGTTGCCGTGGAAGCCGGACTCGACCCCTCGATGCAACCGATGTTCTTCGTGATCCAACAGGTGCTTTTCAACCTCGGCTCGGACCTCTGCATCCTCGAAGACGACAAAAAGCGCTTCAAAGTGCCTGGCATCGAAGCGCACCACGTAACGGACCTCGAGACCTGGATGGATGGCTGGAACGAAGACCTCGAACCGCTGAAGAGCTTCATCCTGCCCGGCGGCGATATGGCCGCGGCGCAGCTTCACGTGGCCCGCACGGTCTGCCGGAGGGCCGAGCGGGGGACGATCGCCCTCTCGCGTGAGGAGCCGGTCGGTGAGTTCGTGATTCCCTATCTGAACCGCCTGAGCGACCTCCTTTTCGTGGCTTCGCGTTACCAGGCGAAGCTCGCAGGCAAGGGCGACCTCCTCTGGGATAGCCGGGGCTATTAGACTCCCAATTTGCGATTGACGATTTGCGATTGTCGGCGAGGGTTGCCATGGAACGGTTTAGCGACAAGGTTGGATTTGTAACCGGCGGTGGGACCGGGATCGGGCTCGCCTGCGCGAAAGCAATCGTAGAAGGCGGCGGCAAAATTGTGATTGCGGGACGCCGCGAAGAGCCGCTGAGGCAGGCCGTGGCAAATCTCGGGCCAGCCGCAAGCTACATCAGGTGCGACGTCGCGGTCGACGCGGACGTCGAGCGCGCAATTGAAACCGTCAACGAGCGGCACGGCGCACTCCACCTGGCCGTCAACGCGGCGGGTACGGGTGGTGTCGGGAGTGTGCTCAACGGCCCGGTCGATGACTTCGAACGGATCCTCCAGACTAACCTGACCGGTGCCTACCGCTGCATTCGCGCCGAAGCCCGGCTGATGAA
>JBATAT010000084.1:0-2750 GCA_049662005.1 Tepidiformaceae bacterium | reverse complement strand
CCCCCGGCTCGCGAGCGAACCGGGGGCACAGGGGGAAACGTTGTTGGGGCCTTGCGCGGCGGAGGGCTTAGTAGTCTTCCGGCGGGGGCGGGGCCATCATTGGCGGCTGCGGGATCTCCGCAACCAGCGTTTCGGTGGTGAGGATCAGCGAACTGATACTGACCGCGTTTTCAAGCGCCGAACGGGTCACCTTCACCGGGTCGACAATACCGAGTTCGAACATGTCGCCCCAGGCGTTCTTGTCAGCATCCCAGCCTTCGTTGCTGTTCTTCAGCTTCTTCACCTGGTCGACGACGACAGAGCCTTCGTGGCCACCGTTGTCGGCGATTGTCCAGGTTGGAGCTTCGAGCGCTTCTGCGAGCATTCGGATACCGGTCCGCTCGTCGTCGTTCTTGGTCTTCGCAGCGAGCGCTTCGAGGGCCGCCTGTGCGCGGATAAGGGCGACACCGCCGCCAACCACAACGCCTTCATCGACCGCGGCGCGGGTAGCGCTAAGCGCATCCTCGACGCGAGCCTTCTTCTCCTTGAGTTCGACTTCCGTGGCCGCGCCGACCTTGATGACGGCGACGCCACCGGCGAGCTTGGCCAGGCGTTCCTGGAGCTTCTCACGATCGAAGTCGGTGGTGGCATCGTCGACCTGGGCCTTGATCTGCTTGATCCGGGCCTGGATCGCCTCGTCGCTGGCCATGCCTTCGATGATGGTGGTGTCGTCCTTGCTGGAAACCACCCGGCGCGCCCGGCCAAGGTCGGCGACCGTTGCGTTTTCGAGCTTGAGGCCGATGTCCTCCGTCAGGAAGGTGCCGCCGGTGAGGATCGCGATGTCTTCGAGCTGCGCCTTGCGACGATCTCCGAAGCCTGGCGCCTTCACGGCGAGGATGTTGATCGTGCCGCGCATCTTGTTCACCACGAGGGTAGCAAGTGCTTCACCGTCGACGTCATCGCAGACGATGACGATGTCCTTCGTCACCTGGAGGATCTTCTCGAGCAGAGGAAGGATGTCCTGGACTGCGGAGATCTTCTTATCGGTGATGAGGATGTAGGGGTTTTCAATGACCGCTTCCATGCGGTCGGTGTTCGTCACGAAGTAAGGCGAAACGTAGCCGCGATCGAGCTGGAGCCCATCGACGAATTCCGTTTCGAACTTGATGCCGCGCGACTCTTCGACGGTGATGACGCCGTCTTTCCCGACCTTCTCCATGACATCGGCAATGAGCTCGCCGATTTCCTTCTCGTTGGCCGAAATGGCGGCAACGTGAGCGATCTGCTCTTTCGTGAGCACCGGCCGGGCCTGGGCACGAAGATCCTTGACGGCCTCGACGAGCGCGGCATCGATGCCGCGCTTCACGGCCATCGGGTTCGCGCCGGAAGCTACGATCTTCAGGCCGGCACGCACGATCGATTGGGCGAGGACGGTGGCGGTGGTGGTGCCATCGCCAGCGACGTCGTTCGTCTTCGTCGCGACCTGCTTGGCCAGCTGCGCGCCCATATTTTCGAACGGATCATCCAGTTCGATTTCACGAGCGACGGTAACGCCATCCTTCGTGATGTTTGGGGCGCCATATTTCTTATCGATGACGACGTTGCGCCCGCGGGGGCCAAGCGTCACCTTGACGGCGTCGGCGAGTGCGTCGACGCCATCCTTGAGCTTCCTGCGTGCCGATTCATCGAACAGCAGTTGCTTTGCAACCATGAGGTTCTCTCTTCCTGAAAGTTCGAGCTTTCGCTGAGAATGCGAGGTTCCCGCAGGCGCAGCAGGCGCGAGGAACGGCAGTCCCCGAAATCACTGCATCCGCGTCGCTGGAATTAGACCTCGAGCTTGCAGAGGACGTCTTTTTCGTTGAGGACGATGAATTCGGTGTTGTCGAGCTTGATATCGGTGCCGGTGTACTTCGCATACAGGATGCGATCGCCGACGGCGAGGCCCATATCGACGCGCTTGCCGGAATCATCGAGGCGGCCTGGGCCGACGGCGACGACTTCGCCCTGCTGGGGCTTTTCCTTGGCGGTATCCGGGATGACGAGGCCGCTGCTCGTGATCTCATCCTGCTTCAGTGGCGTGATAACGAGGCGGTCCGCCAGCGGGATGAGGCGAGTCTTGGTTGCGGTCTTAGCGGTCTTTGCTGCCATGTAAGTTGATTCCTCCTGGGAAGTCAGGTGTAACTGTGTTAGCAATCGGGGATGTTAGCACTCTATCGATGAGAGTGCTAGTCCTGCAGGCTCGCAGCGCCCGCGACTTCGCCATCCGGCAGGATGGTTGCATCGAGCCGGGCGCGCTCGATCAGTTGGATGGTGATCCTCGCCCCGCTTAAATCAGCCCGTGCAAGATCGGCGTAGTCGAGGTTAATCCCCGGTCCTACGGCGTTCGCGAGGCTGGCGCCCGCAAGGTTCGCGCGGAAGAAGTTCGTGGCGTGGAGCGCAGCGCCTGAGAGGTCGGCCTGGCGCAGGTTCGCCGTCGATACATCGGCGTTGGAAAGGTCGGCAAAGCGCAGGTTGGCGCCTGAGAAATCCGCGCCCGCGAGCTTCGCCCTGCGCAGCGATGCGGCCTCGAAGTCCGCGCCCTGGAGCCTGGCGTTCCGAAGGTCGATCCCGGCGAGGTCGAGTCCACGCAGGTCGGCACCACGAAGGTCGGCCCCTTCGAGCAGCGCGTCCTTATCAACGGACACCCCATTTACCTGGACCGGGCCGACGCGGTAGCCGGGCGGAGGAGCTGGGCTAGGCTCTGGCTCCGGATCGGCAGATCCGGGCGCGGG
>JBATAT010000083.1:0-6044 GCA_049662005.1 Tepidiformaceae bacterium | reverse complement strand
GCACTCAAGGTTCCGTTTCTCACGCCAGGACTGTCGTCACTCTGGCTCGGATTAGTCACGAGTGTCCCGATCTCGGTTGCGCGTCCACTCGTGGAGGGGCTGAAAACGGACCTTCTCGGTGACGATTCCGCGATCCGTGAAATGCTGCCGATACCGTTGATGACGTACGAGGAATCGATACGTGCAGCCCTGGCGCGAGAGCTCGCCGAACCAATTCCGGCCCGCTGGGCGGAGGGCGCGCTGGCTTTCCGTGGTTACAACCCGGATGTCTCGTTCTATTCGAAAGGGGAGCGTGTCACACGTGATGCGGGCGTTTCAGCGGAAGCGCTCTGGGATGTGGTTCGGAGCATTGGCGGGAAGCGTGGGTACTTCTATCTCGATAGCCTCTGGTGGCTTCGCGGCGCTTTCGACCGGCTCATCGGCGGCGTGGGATTGCGTCGCGGGAGGCGGCATCCGACCGACTTACGCATCGGCGATACGCTGGATTTCTGGCGAGTGGTCGGTTTCGAACGGGGTGAACGCCTGACGTTGCTGGCCGAGATGAAGGTCCCCGGAGCCGCGGTGCTGGAGTTCACGGTCACTCCAGAAGGGCCAGGGCGCTCCAGCCTGACGATGGAGGCGCGGTTCCATCCCAATGGGATCTGGGGATTGCTCTACTGGTACTCGCTGGTGCCGTTCCACAATTTCATCTTCCGGCGGATGCCACGGAATATCATCCGGGTGGCGGAACAGGAAGTCGGGAAGTCGAAACCCGACGGGCCAGCTGAGAGCGCTTAGCGGCTGTTCGCCATCGGCAGCGATCGGCACAAGATGTTGGGCCTGTAGGCTTACGGCTGCGACGTTGTCCTCAACGAATGCGGGACGCAATCACCACATCTCGCTCCAAGTAGTGGCCGAGGCCGTTCTCCTCCGTCGCCTGAAAACGCCCGCCACAAGTGATCAAGGTGATCCATTCGGCGCCCGGGGGCCTTCGTGGCGCATCGATGAGTTCGCCCATGGGGATGGCATCGACGCCATATCGCTGATAGAAGGCGACCTCGTAGACGTATGCGGGGCCGGCTTCCATCTCGACAACGATTTCGTCGTGCGGCCTCAGGCTATCCAGCCTGGAAAACGGCCCCTCCTGAAAGTCGTAGTTCTTGTGGGCGGCGAAGACTGCATTCCCATCATGCCCCGGACGATCATAGATTGAGTACCAGCCGATGCTTCGGACGGCATCACTGGGGGTATCCAACTGATTGTTGGTGATGCCGATTTCTTCGATCGGACTGTCGACATCGATCGACGGGATCTTCATCCGTGCGACCGGCCCGGAAAACGGCGTGACCGTTGGCGTGGGCGAAGCTTCCGCTGCCAGGGTGGCCGTGAACGCGGGACTCTGTAAAGAGACCTGAGTGAAGCGAAAGTCGAATGCAGCCGCCGGGGCAGTCGACTCGGCGTCATGCCGGGCTGTAGCAAATCCGGCAAGAAGCAGCGTCAGACCGCCAACAAACAAGAAGAGCGAGAAGTATGGCAAGACGCGCACATCACACCGCCTCAGCACCATGGATTCGGCTCTGGAGCTGAGCTTGGCCGAGGCAGCAGTCGAGGTGTATCGCGGCCCATGCCCCCGCTACCCACGCGTCATGCTTTTCGATGCCAATTGGAACCAACGCGATGTCGAGCAAGCGCTCGCACTTGGCCCGAACGGTTCGCTCCGCATAGCCAAGACGGCTGGCTATCTGGGCAAAGGACATACCGCATAGCCGCGCCCGCAATATCTCCGCAGCCATAGGATCAGCACGCACATGGGCGTCCTCAAGAGTAAGCATGGATATGGGCATTTGATCCCCTCCGAAACATAGGGGGCTCGCAAGGCACTATACGCTCAAAAGGAGCCGACGGCCAGGCGTGGCCGCGGCACCTTTACTACTCCCACACGTAATAGTCGGGTAGACCCGTCTTCTCGAACACGGATCGCGCGCACTCCCGGCGCCTAAGCTCCGAGGGGTCGGGAGGAATCCTCGCTTCACCAGCAGCCGACGACGTTGGCCAGAGGCATATCGCCATTAGCTGTTCAGCGGCGGCGAGGTCTTGCTTCAACACAGGATTGAACTTCGCCCAAACAAATTCCACTGGATCAAGGTACTGCTTTCGACATACAAGAATCTCCGACCTCAGGTCTCGGCCGGGTGGCGTCTCCAGCGCGTAAAAGTATCGTCGCCTCTTTGAGATTTCAGGGCTTGCACGAAGCGTTGCGCCTTGGCTGGATGCGCATCCAATGAACGCCATCGTCGCCGACTCATAGTCGTCGAAGGTGATCCATCCGTCCCGTGAAAGTGACGCCGCGAACGTGAGATGTTCACGCTCCAAGGATTTACTAAACTCACCATCGACTCGGACCCCCTCGATAGGCGGCACGGGATCCGAATTACAAGCGTTGAGCACCACCAAGGCGAGTAGGACAGTCAGAATAGCGCCGCAGTGCGAGCGAACCATGTCAAGCTCCGGGGAGGCGGACGGAGCCTCTCGGCAGCAATCACCGAGAGGCCCGAATGATGGGCGAAGGTCAGAGGTCAGGATTGTAGGCCCAGGTGGTCTGCTGGTAGCTGTATGGGCAGGACGGGGCGCCCGTTTCGCACGTATTGTGGTACCCGGTCACCGAGTAGGCGGTGTAATATCCCCGAAGCGACGATGAAGCGGTTGTCCAACCCGGCCCCAGCCAAACATGTGTATGAGATGGGTAGGTGTCGAAGTCGGCGAGCTGGTAGATGTGGGTGCAAGTTCCGCTCGTCGGCTTGACCGTTGTCGAGACAAGCTGCAAGCCGTCGTAGTAGCTCCCCGCGTAGGCATTCGTGCAACCTCCTGTGGAGAAGTAGTACTCCTCTGCCTGTGCTTCACGTGTCTGGATGCCCGCACCGAGAACTAAGATGATTGATGCGATCCCGCCGAGCCAGAAGACACGGATTGGGGAACGCAAGAACTGATTGCGTGCCATTTGGTCAACCTCCATTAAGTTCAACCGGCCGGTTGGTCGATTAGAGTGGCGCGGTCGGCAAGCGGACTCAAGGTAGAATCGGCTGCAAAACGCGCTGCCATGAAGGCTTGGCTCTGAATCGCGCCTTAACGAAAATTTCGTTAGTATCGCTGGTGTGGACGGGGATCTGGCCAACGCTGCCGAACGCATCATCCGCCGCTTCGGCGGCCAGAGCGCGCTCGCTGCGCTCCTCGGCAGGCGCCAGAGCACCGTCCAACACTGGGCAACCACCGGCCGCATCCCATCGCAATGGCATGGGGGGCTGATGTCGCTGGCGCGCCAACGAGGTGTCATTTTGGAACCCAAAGATTTCGTTGCAACCGAACCGCGCCCGGTCAAGCCCGCCACGGGCAAGCTCGGCGTCCTGCTTGTCGGCCTTGGCGCCGTCGCTACCACCTTCATCGCCGGCGTTGAAAACACACGCCGCGGCCTTGGCAAGCCGATCGGCTCGCTCACCCAGATGGGCACCATCCGCCTGGGCAAACGTACCGAGAATCGCTCGCCGCTGATCAAGGACTTCGTCCCACTGGCCGAGCTCGATGACCTCGTCTTCGGCGCGTGGGACCCGATCCCGGACAATGCCTATGAGTCGGCGCTCAACGCTGGCGTCCTCGATAAGCATGAACACCTGATACCGATCAAGGACTTCCTCGAGGGCATCAAGCCGATGCCTGCCGTCTTCGACCAGTACTACGTGAAACGGCTGAACGGCACGAACGTGAAGACTGCCAAGAACAAGCTCGAACTGGCAGAACAGATCCGCAAGGACATGCGCGATTTCAAGGCGAAGAACAACTGTGACCGGTTGGTCGTTGTCTGGGCTGCCTCCACCGAGATCTTCCTAGAAGAATCGGCCGCGCACATGAACCTCGAAGCCTTCGAGGCAGCGATGGAAGCGAACGACAAGACGATCGCGCCCTCAATGCTGTACGGCTATGCGGCCCTGATGGAAGGCGTGCCCTTCGCGAACGGCGCTCCGAACCTGACGGTCGATATCCCGGCGCTCGTCAAGCTGGCGAACGACAAGGGCGTGCCGATCGGCGGCAAGGACTTCAAGACCGGCCAGACGCTGATGAAGACGGTCATCTCGCCGATGCTGAAGGCGCGCATGCTCGGGGTGGCCGGCTGGTACTCGACGAACATCCTCGGCAACCGCGACGGCGAAGTGCTCGATGACCCGGAGAGCTTTAAGACGAAGGAAGAATCGAAGCTGGGCGTGCTCGAGCACATCCTCCAGCCAGACCTCTACCCGGATCTCTACGGCGACATCTACCACAAGGTTCGAATCAACTACTACCCACCCCGTGGCGACAACAAAGAGGGCTGGGACAACATCGACATCTTCGGGTGGATGGGCTACCCGATGCAGATCAAGATCGACTTCCTCTGCCGCGACTCCATCCTGGCCGCACCGCTCGTACTGGACCTGGCGATCTTCTTCGACCTCGCGAGCCGGGCCGGGATGAAGGGCATTCAGGAATGGCTTTCGTTCTACTTCAAGAGTCCGCAGGCTGCACCGAACCTTGAGCCCGAGCACGACCTGTTCATCCAGCAGACGAAGCTGAAGAACACACTTCGCTACATGATGGGCGAAGAGCAGATCACGCACCTGGGCATCGAGTACTACGAGGAGTAGGTGTTCACCATGGAAGCACGGAGAACACGGAGTCTTTTGAGGCCACGGAGATGGTTCACATGCCTACCAAATTCCGGCGAACCGAACAAACCGCCGGCGTCTACGCGGCGCTGGCGGGCGTAGCGTTTGTGGCGTGGGCGATCATCTGGGGCTGGTTCGCGGCCTTGGAATCGGATTGGGCCGAGACCGACTGGTGGACCGAGCGACCATCCAGGCTCTGGATCCCGATTGGGATCTCGGTCCTCGTTCCAGTTGTGCTGGGAGCGATGGCGGCGAAGTTCACCACCGGGCGGGTTTCGATTCCCAGCGCAGCGCTTGTGGCGGCGACAACCATCGCGCTGTATACGGGTTGGCACGAAGCCTCGCCGCTCGAATACGACAACGGCGTGAAGATCGTGTACCCGGTCTTCACGAACATAGCGCTGAGCGTGCTCGGGATGGGCATGCTCATCCCGATGGCGCTGCGGTGGCGGCCGATGTTCGTGGGTGTGAGTCCAGGCCGGGCGGGCCGCGACTTGCTATGATCGGGGCATGGAAGCGCGCTGACCGAGCGTTCCCGCGAGCACTTGCGCCAGCTTGCGCGGGTTCGAGGGTTCCGGTCTCCCGAAGGATGTATGGCATGCACCCAAAGCGGGCTCCCGACCGTGGTAAACTGGCCACATGAACGTGGAACTCAGCGAACGCGCCCGCCAGCGGGTCGAACAACTGGTCGCGGACGGTGCGTATCCATCGGTGAATGCCGCCCTGGAAGCAGCCATCCGGTTGCTCGACGATGACGCCCGCCGGCCTACGTCCGCGCAGATCAGCGCTGCGGCAGAACGCGGACGCGCTGACTTCGCTGCGGGCCGTTTCCGTGATGGCGACTCCGTCGCCCAGGAATTGCGCACGCGAATCGCGAACCTGCCACACCACTAGAGTGCGCCAGTTCGATATCTCCGATTCGGCTCTCACGGAAATGTTGGCCATCATGGAGTGGTACGGACGCCTCAAGGCCGAGCGAATTGAAAGTGCCTACCTGTCGCTGCGGCACGATCTTCCGCGCTTTCCAGAACTCGGCGGACTCGAAGGCGACGGCAGGACGCGCGTCCTCCACCGAGCTGAGTTGTACTGGGTGTACGAGGTTCTCGACGATTGCGTTCGCGTACTGGGCGTGCTGGACCCGACGCAGAATCTACCTCGCTGATCTAAAGCCCCAGCTTCACCTTCAGGTACTCGCCGACCCGTTGGACGGCGTCAGTCGCCTCCGGCATCTTGCCCGCCGACGCCTGGAAGACATGTTGCATCTCAGGGAAGATGTCCAGCTTGACCTCGACGCCCGCGGCGCGCGCCTTTTCGGCCACGCGCGTCGAGTCGTCGAGCAGCGTTTCGTCGCCGCCAACCTGGATGTAGAGC
>JBATAT010000082.1:0-5824 GCA_049662005.1 Tepidiformaceae bacterium | reverse complement strand
TGTGGATCATGCGCATCAACGCCGCCGCGCGCCTCCACGGGCTGAACTACAGCCGGCTCATCTTCGGTCTGAAGCAGGCCGGGATCGAACTCGACCGGAAGTCGCTTGCCGACCTTGCGGTCACTCGACCGGATGCCTTCGAGGATCTCGTGAACAAGGCGAAAGCGGCAACTGCGGCCGCGTAGTCAGGCGCAATCCCGCTCCTCCTCAGCCACCGAATGCAGGCCGATGCCCCGCCCGCCGTCGTCTCCGATGGCGGTCATTCCCGTCGGGCTCACCGGTTTTCGATCGCCCATCTCCCATCCACACTGAACGCATCGCTGCCAGAAAAGACGGCAACCGAGCGCTGCCCTAGGATCAGCACTATGCCAGAACCGCGCGAGTTCGGATCCCTCGCTCACATTCGCCCGGAAGCGATTGGGCAGCCCGGGCAGCGCCGCTTTCGCCTCGTTGCCATGAACGATGAAGGCGATACCGCCTTCCTCTGGCTCGAAAAAGAACAACTCATCGCCCTCAGCGAGGCGATCGAGAACGTTCTCCAGGCCGAGGCGTTCGACTCCACGCTTCGTGCGCTCGATGTTCTTCCCGAAGAGCCGGTGTACCCTCTGAACCCGACGATCGAGATGCGACTGGGCCAGCTCTCCATGGGGGTGAACCGGGAGACCCGCGCGGTCGTCCTCATCTGTGCGGATGGCCCAACCGACGATGACGCAACGACCGCGGTGACGATGAACTTCGACTACCGGCGTGCCTACGACCTGCAGCGGGTGATCACCGAGGTTGTTTCGGCGGGCCGCCAGCCATGCCCGTTGTGTACCGCACCGATGGACCCGGCCGGGCACGTTTGCGTGCGCACGAATGGCCACAACCCCCACTAAACCGTTCCGAGCGATGCACTCCGCCCTCCGATTCGGGTGAGGCAGGCCGCACACCCCGCGCTTCCGCGCTAGAATCCCGTCGCCGGTGGATAGTACCCGGCGACGGAGGCGAAGTATGTCCTACGAAACCGTCCTTACTGAAACCCGCGGCGAAACCGGTGGCATCCTCTGGGTGACGCTGAACCGGCCCGAGAAGCTCAATGCGCTGAGCATGACGCTCTTCGATGAACTCCGGCAGGTATTCCAGGATGCCCGCCGCGACCGCTCCGTCCGCTGCGTGGTCATCACGGGCGCCGGACGCGGATTTTGCGCGGGCGCTGACTTCAGCGGCGGCCGTCCAGATAACCTCCAGTACGCCGCCGCCGAATCGCCGAGCGACCTCGAAGGCGCGCGGCTTTTCTTTCGCAACGAATCCGAGACTTACCTCGCACTCAAGCGGCTTGATGTACCGGTGATCGCCTCGGTCAATGGTGTTTGCGTCGGCGCCGGGTTCGACATGGTCGCCCACTGTGACATGGCGGTCGCCTCAACGGCGGCGCGCTTCCAGGTGGCCTATGTGAAGCGCGGGCTCTTCGCCGACCTCGGCGGGTTCTACTCGCTCCCGCGCGTGATCGGCTGGCGCAAAGCGATGGAGATGATGACGACCGGACGGTTCATGTCGGCCGAAGAAGCGCACGCAGCGGGCCTCACGAACTACCTTGTCGCGCCCGAAGACCTCGAGGCAAAGACGATGGAACTGGCGCTTGCCGTTGAAGCCGGACCGCCGCTCGGCCAGAAGCTGGGCAAAATGCTTGCCTATCGCACCCAGAACATGGACTTCGAATCGGCCCTCGAATTTTCCGCGATCGCCCTCAGCACAACGGGATCATCGGAAGACCGCAAGGAGGGGCAACGGTCGTTCGCGGAAAAAAGGGAACCCCGCTTCACGGGGCGCTAGCGCCCTCTTGGCTGGCCTGGCCGAAGCTGGCTACTGGCCACCCGCTGCGGCGACGGGGTCGCCGGCCTCAGGAATCGCTTCGGCGGCATCGCGGAAGCCCATGGTGTAGAGGTCGGCGTACAGCCCGCCGAGTGCCATCAGCCGGTCGTGGTTGCCCTGCTCGGCGATTTCGCCCTGCTTGAGCACGACGATCCGGTCGGAATCGCGGATGGTAGAAAGCCGGTGGGCGATGACGATAGCGGTGCGGCCGTGCATCACCTTTTCGATTCCCCGCTGAAGCAGCGCTTCGGTCTGGGTGTCGATCCCGGCCGTCGCCTCGTCGAGCATCAGGATGCCTGGCGCAACCAGCAACGCGCGGGCAAGGCTGATCAGCTGGCGCTGGCCGAGACTGAGGTTTGCGCCACCGGGCAGCACCTTCGTCTCATAGCCATGTTCCATCCTGCTGACCAGGTCGTGAAGGCCAACGGCGCTGGCCGCACGCTCGATCTCGTCGTCAGAGGCGCCTGGATTGCCAAAGGTGATGTTCTCCCTGAGTGTCCCGTGGAAGATGACCGGGTCCTGCAGAACGATGCCCATGTTCTTCCGCAGCGAATCCATGGTCACCTGGCGGATATCGTGGCCATCGACCAGGATCGCTCCTTCCGTCACATCGTAGAAGCGCGCGAGCAGGCTGATCAGCGTGCTCTTTCCGGCGCCGGTCGTTCCGACGATCGCGACGTGCTCGCCCGGCTGGATGTGGAGGTTGAGGCCCTTAATGACCTCGATGTCGTTCATCGCGTAGCCGAAGCGAACATCCCGGAACTCGATCTCTCCCCGGATTCTTTCAAGCTCGATGGCATCCGGCGCATCCGCCACTTCCTGCGGCCAATCGAGGATTTCGAAGATCCGTTCGGCCGCCACCGTCGCACGCTGCATGTTCGTGTACTGCTGGGTCATTTCCCGGATCGGTGTGAAAAAGCGGTCGATGTAAAGCGTGAACGAGACGAGGAAGCCGATTTGCATCGTTCCATTGAGGACCATATCGCCGCCGACGAAAATCGCGACGGCCATCGCACAGGCGGCGATCAGCGCGACGAGGGGCTGCACGACGGCCGAGATACGCCCGGCCTCGACGTTCGCGTTGCGGTTATCATTGTTCACGCTGGCGAACGAGCGGGTATTGAGCCGTTCTCGCGAGACACTCTGGATGACGCGAACGCCAGAGACGTTCTCCTGGATGGTGGCGTTCACTGCCGAAATCGTGGCGCGGGCCTGGAGGAACGACCGGCGAGCGTAGTGCTGCCAGATCCAGAGCGTCGCCGTCATTACCGGCACGCTCACCGAGACCATTGCCGCCAGCTCCCAGTTGAGGATAAAAAGCGTGACGAGAATCCCGACCAGGGAGATGAGGCTCCCAAGGATCGAGATCATCCCGTTGCTGAGCGTGTTCTGAAGGACGCTCACATCGTTCTGCATGCGCGCCATCACGCGACCGGTCTCGTTTTCATCGAAGAACCGCAGCGAGAGGCTGCCGATGTGGCGGAAGAGGTCGGACGACACGCGATAGAGCGCATGCTGGCCGACCCAGGTCATCTGGTAGACCTGCTGATAGGCCGAGAGCCAGACGATCGTGTTGTTCGCAAAAAAGGCCGCACAGACGATGTAGAGTGCTTGCTCGTCACGATGAACCAGGGCATTGATGGCGAGGCCGGGAAGCAACGGAATGAGAATCGTGCCCAGGGAGTTGATGATGAGGAACCCGATAGCGACCGCGATCCTCTTCTTGAAGGGCGAGGCGTAGCGCCAGAGCCGGCCGATGACCCTCGGGTCGAACGCTTTCCCGAAGTCGTCTTCGGATGACGCGAGCCCCATGCGCTGGGCAGGGCCGGCGCCCATCCCCTGGCTGCTGCCGAGAGCAAGGTTGCGGGCGAAGCCGCCTCCGCCACCGCCGCCGAACATCATGAGGTCACCCCCACGGGTGCTTCGACTACGTCTTCCTGGGGTGCGAGCTGCAGGCGGTAAATCTCCTGGTAGAGGCCGGGCTGGTCGACGAGCTCTTGGTGGCGACCACGCTGGACGATTCGGCCGCCATCGACCACGAGGATCTGGTCGGCTTGCTTCACTGTTCGAAGGCGGTGCGCGATCACGAACGAGGTGCGGCCCTTCATCAGTTCGCTCAGCGCATGCTGGATGAGGTATTCGGTCTCCATGTCCACAGCCGACGTCGAGTCATCGAGGACGAGGACCTTCGGGTCGAGCAACAGCATTCGCGCGATGGCCATGCGTTGCTTCTGGCCGCCGGAGAGGGTCATTCCGCGCTCGCCAACCCAGGTATCGTAACCGTGCGGCAAAGAGGTGATGAACGAATGGATCTGAGCGACCCGTGCCGCCGCGATGATCTCCTCGTCGGTCGCATCAGGGCGGCCGTAAGCGATGTTCTCGCGAATCGAGGCAGTGAAGAGGAAGGTTTCCTGGAGGACGACGCCAACGTTGCGGCGGAGCGATTCGACCGTGACAGACTTGATGTCGGTTCCATCGATGGTGATCGTGCCTGCGGTGGCTTCGTAGAAGCGGGGCAGCAGGTTCAGCAACGTGCTCTTGCCGCTCCCGGTGGGCCCGAGGATCGCGATGGTTTGCCCCGGCAGCGCGTCGATGTTGATGCCGTGGACGACCGGCCCGCGCTGGCTGTAGCCGAAGTCCACGTTTTCGAACTGCACATGGCCTTCGACCGCAGCCAGTTCGGTCGCACCGGGAGCGTCCTGGATTTCCGAGACTGTATCGATGATTTCGAAGATGCGGGCGCCTGAAGTCTGGGCGCGGGTGGCCGAGTTGACCAGGAACCCGAGTGTTCGCACCGGCGTTTCGATCTGCGTCCGGTACTGGATGAACGCGACGAGCGTGCCAATCGACATTGCTCCGCCGAGTACCAGATGGCCGCCATAGAGCAGGATGATCAGGTTTACGCCGGCCATGATGTAGACAAGGAACGGCTGATTGAAGGCGGCAATCTGGTTCGCCGCCAGGCTGTGTTCGCGCACAGACCAGTTCGCAGCCTGGAACTTTTCGAACTGGCGGTCTTCCTGGGCGAAGGCTTTCACCACGCGGATGCCGGTGATGCTCTCCTGGAGGATCGACGTCTCGACCCCGACCTGCTGCTGGACTTCGGCCCAGATCGGGCGCGTGCGCTTGGACATCCTGATCGCGGTGTAGGCGACCAGGGGCATGCTCGCAAAGACCACAACCGCGAGTTGCCAGTTGGCCAGCAGCATGATGATCGAAATGGAGAGGAAGAGGCCGCCGGTCATCCCAATGCGGAGGAGCCCGAGGCTGAGAAACTGGCGGCAGTTTTCGACGTCGACGGTAGCGCGCGACATGATCTGGCCGGTCTCGAGATGGTCGTGGAACGAGAAACTCTGGCTCTGGACGCGCTCGAAGAAATCGCGACGCAGGTCGAATGCGACACGCTGGGCGATGACTTCACCCATGTAGCTCTGGAGATACTGGCAGAGCCCGGCTCCGATGCTGAAGCCGACGATCGCGGAGGCGCTCCAGAAGAGGGTTTGCCGGTTGCCGCCAGAGATGCCCGAATCGATCGCCCACTTCACCATCCACGGCGTGAGCGTGCCGAAGGCAATCGTCCCGATTAGGCCGAGGTAGCCGATCGCAACCACACCTTTGTGGAAGCGCAGGTACCCCATCAACCGGAACAGGATGCGCATTTGTCTCCCGGACGGCCGTTGAGCGGCCGCACCGGGAGTATAGAACATCCCTGACGTTTACGTAAAGGTTCTCGTTAGCATCGACATACCCAGGGGTCGCGGCCGGCGCGGCCCCCGGTGTGCCAGGGCGGGCGGGCCGGGGTCGGGGTCTACGCCTTCACTTTCGAGAGGTCCTCCAACCCCTTCGGCACGCCCGAAACCTGGACCTTCTGCACTTCCTTGAGGATGTGCTGGGCGCGTTCCCGCTGCTCCGGCGTTCCCTGCGGCAGGGCGAGACCGAGGCGGCTCGCGTATTCGCGCTTGCTGGCGAC
>JBATAT010000081.1:0-50922 GCA_049662005.1 Tepidiformaceae bacterium | reverse complement strand
CTCGAGGACGGCCAGCCCCTCTCCCCCCGCGGCAAGGTTCGATGGGTAGCCGCAGTTGACCGCTCGCGTAGCCCAGGGGAAGCCCGGTGCATTATCGGCTCCGTGGCCATGGGCCCCGGGCGTGTTCGCGAGGAACTGGGCATAGCCCATCGCCGCTGCATTGAGCGGGGCAGATTGCGTGAGGGGATGTGAACCTTGAATCGCCCCATCTCGCCAGCCCTGCAGCATTTGCAGAAACGCCGACTCGTCGGCGGTCGCAGAATGTGGTACGCAGGGTGCGATCGCTTCTGCCGAACCGGTCCGTGCCAGCATCACCGCCAGGACGGCAACGATCCCTGCGCCGCTGAGCAGCACGTTCGCGAGAGAGAGGTGTTTGGAGGGCATTATCTTGGACATACTTCACCAACCGCGGGGGCGCTGGATAGCGACTGACCATAACACGCGGTTCCGTGCAAAGGTCAAGGCGCGTTCGCCCCACATTTTGCAAACTTAGGCTGGTTTTCTCTCGGGATCGGCGTATCATTCGAGCCAGCAATTTCGCCTACGCGGAAGGGGCGGTTTTTCCTCATGAGCTTCATCGGCCGAACCATGATTCCCAGGGTCTCGCGGCGAGCCATCCAGCGCGACCGCCTCTTGAAGCGCCTGCACGGAGCGATGGGCAACGGCATCACCCTGGTCGAGGCGCCCGCCGGGTTCGGCAAGACCACCCTTCTCGCCCAGTTCGCAGCCGATGTCGACTACCACCCCGTCTGGCTGACTCTCGATTCTACTTCCGGCGCGCCCGAAGTCCTGGCGCACCAGTTTGGCGTCGCCCTTTCGGGCGAAAGCGATGTGGAACCTCCGGCGACCGCACTCAAGCCGAGTGACCTCCAGGCCTACCTTGGCGCCGAATTGCACCGCGCAATCGCTCATTCCGAGCTTCCACTCTTGCTCGTTGTCGATAACATCCAGGAACTGATCGATTGTCGCGAGGCGACGAACCTCCTCACCTGGCTGCTCGAGTGCCTGCCCGAAGGCAACGAAGCCGTGCTGCTCGGCCGCGAGCGCCCCTTCCTGCCGTCGCTCAGTGGCGATATCGCGACCGGCGATGTTCTCCTTATTGATAGCGCCGAACTCGCCTTCACCCGCGATGAGGTGGAGCACCTGGTCGCCGAGGTCAGTCCCAACCGTGACGTCCAGGCGATCCTCGATTCCACTGATGGTTGGCCAGTCGGTGTCATGGCGGCGCTGGCCTGCGAAACCAACCCCGAAGGCGCCAGCCGCGCCGCCTTCGATCAGTATCTCCAGGAAGAAGTCTGGGCGAAGGTTCCGAGTGAACTGAAAGCCACCCTCCGGCAGCTGTCACTGCAGCCGTCCATCACGCGTTCTGGTGTCGAGATGGAATTCGGGCGCAGCGCCTGGCGAGCGATTGCTGCCTGGATGGAATCCCGTGAGTTCCTCTGCGAACAGCTTTCCCCGGTCGAATTCCGTCTGAATCCGCTCCTTCGCCAGTTCATCGCCAGCGAATTCGATGAACTCGATCCGGAAGGCTATGCGGAAGCGTTGCAACTGGTAGTCGACGACCTTGTTGCCAGCGGCGACATCCCCGAGGCGATTGAGTTCGCCCGTTCCGGCGGGACCGAGCAGCAACTGGCAGCCCTCCTCGAAGAACACAGCCCCCGCCTCATCATCCAGGGCTGCAACACCCTCCTCCAACGAGCGTTCGATTGCATCGGTGAACCGACGATTCGCCGCCGGCCGCTGCTCCGAGGAATGTCTGCCCGTCTCGATTCCCATGTCGGCGATCCTGATGACGCTACGCGGAAGGCCAGCGTTCTTCTTCGTGACGCAAGGGTTGGCGCCACTGCTCACGGCCACGCCCTTATGGCGAAAATCCGCGGAGCACGGTTGATGGGCCGCTACGAAGAAGCCCGCAAAGCCGCCCTCCAGCTTGCAGAACTCTCACCTGAACTCGAACCCGACCTTCAGACCGAAGCGAACTACAGCCTTGCCGAGTTCGAACTCTCCGTCGAGCGAGATTTCGTCAGCGCGGAGGACCGGCTTCGCGCCGTGATTACCGATTGCGAACGCCGCCACCTCGAACCGCTCGGCCTGCTTGCCCGGTCGACGCTCGGGCAGGCACTCGCGATGCGTGGTAACGCTCCCGAAGCCGTGACCGTTCTCACCCGTGCGGCCCGAGGCTGGCGCTCGCTCGGCGGCTCTTCGAACCTCGGCTGGGTGCTCAACAACCTCGGCATGGCCCACGTCCAATCAGGCGACTTCACCAGCGCCGCTACAGTGCTCCAGGAGGCTGTCGAAGAGGGCCGCAACTGCGCGAACCAGAGGAACGTTGCCTACGCTACCGCCTCGCTTGGCGATGCCGAACTCGCCCTTGGCCACTTCGAACGCGCCCGCGTGCATTACGAAGAGGCCATCCGCATCTGCGCGACCGACGCACTGGATGAATCCCTCGCGGCCCTTTCGATCGCCGGCCTGTCTGGCGCATTGCTTGGTGCCGGCGATATTTCCCAGGCCGACTTCTTCTCCCGGCGTGCGCTCCTCGTTGCGGTGAGTTCAGCCAACGCCTACGAAATCGCGATCTGTAAGCTCCAGCAAGCAGCCGTCGATTTCGCCGCCGGCAACCACGCGGTTGCGATCACAGCGGCGAACGAAGCGGCCGAAGGCTTCACCGAGATGGACATCCTCCCGCAGGTGGCAACCGCCTACTACCGGGTGGCCATGGCGAACTTCAAATCCGGCAAACGGCCCGACGCGGAGCAGTCGCTCGCGCATGTTGCCGCGGCCTTGCCAGAACCCTGGATGGCTGGCGCCCTCGTTCCCATCGTTCGCGAAGACCCGATGTTCGCCCAGTGGGCCGCCTCGCGGCACTCCATCGGCGCCGCCTTCCGGGATCTCCTCGAACGCCACAGCTTCGAGTCTGCGGCGGTTGCGGGCGCCGAGCCCGATGCAGCGCCGGCCAGGTTCCCCGCGGTACGCGCCCACGCTCTTGGTCGGCTGGCGGTGGAAGTCGCAGGCACCGAACTCTCCGACGAGGCATGGGCGAGCGCGCGCGCGAAGGAGATGTTCTTCCTGCTGCTTTCGAACCGTGCAGGCCTCCGCAAGGAAGAAGCCGTCGAATCGCTTTACCCCGATCTGCCACGCGAAAAGTGCAACAGCGCCTTCCACTCGAACCTCTACCGCGTCCGCCGGGCGCTTTATCAATCCAGTGTGATCAAGGGCAGCGATGGCATCTACCAGCTGAACCCCGAAGGCGAATTCGATTGGGACGTCGCGCAGTTCGAGGGTGCGATTGAGTCCGCCTACCGCTCACCCGAAGGCTCGAAGGAACGGGCCAGCGCCCTGCAGCAGGCGGTCGAACTCTATTCCGGCCCGTTTGCAACCACATTCCAGACCGAATGGGCGGCCACTGTCCGCTCTCGTCTCGAAGAACGCGCGCAGGAATCCCTCGCGATGCTGGCCGGCTACTTCGCGGGCCGAAACGACTTCGAATCCGCGGCCCTCTGTATGGAACGGGTGTTGCGTGCCAACCAGTTCAACGAAGAAGCTGCCTACCAGTTCGCCCGCTACCGAAGCCGTGCTGGCCAGGTCGTCCAGGCGCTTACGTTCATCGACCAGTACGACCAGACGTACAGCCAGGAGTTCGGCGAACACCCGCCGCAGCGCTTCGGCGAACTGCGCGCAGAGATCGCGGCCGGAATCGCCGTCTAATTCCCGCCCGGCCTGGTCTTCCTCCGAGGGCACTACGGAACCGCCACGCTCGCATTCACTTTCGCTCCGGCGTCTCCCCTCGGGTCGTCGCATCCCTGGCCGGGCACCCCGCCTCGCTCGCGCGGGTGCGGGATCGTTTCAGATGTCGCGAGTGCTCAGAAAGGAAAGATTACGTTCGTACGCTTGTGCGTTGTCATCTCGCGAGAGTTTCGCGAGAACCATCGGTTTACTGTTCGCCCAGATCAAAAACCGCTGGAGGGACCCCACCATGGCTCGACTTCTTTCCTCACTCGTCGCTGTTGCGGCACTCGCAACCATCGCACTTGCTGGTGCGGCGCCGTTCCAGTCCTGGTAGGCAAGAATTGCCGGTGGTGTCCCTAGGACAAGCACCGCGACGAATCGCCCGCATGGTCAGCCATGCGGGCGATTCTGTCGTGTTGGCGATCGCAGCAATCATCTTCTTCGCGCAGCAGCTGGCAATCAGCAATTTATCCCCGAACGGCGCCTCCGGCACCGTTCGCCAGGTGCTCTTCTTCTCCACAACCGTCGTCCTCGCGCTCCTGGCGCTGAAGCTACGCCGATTCTGGGGCGCCTGGCTGGTCGCTCTCGGGATTCTCCTCAACCTTATTCCGATGGCGGCCCATTCGGGTTCGATGCCGATCGATTACACCATCCTCGAAAAGTCCGGGGCTTTTCCCGAAGTCACCCGCGAGGATATCGGCAAGCAGACCAACCACGGCAAGGACGTCGTGCTCGAACGGGATGACATCCACTTCTTCGCGCTCTCCGATCGCTACGTCCTGGACCTGCCGGTCTATGGCCCGAATATCTATTCGCTGGGCGATTTCGTCCTCTTCGCCGGCGTCGGCCTGGTCATCGTGCAGTTTGCCGCGATGACGGTTATGCCGGGTCGCCAAAACCCGGCCACTGATAGCGCAACAGCCCCGCGATAGCTCCTCCTCCGTGCTAGTCTGGCGGCAACAACTTCGCGGCCGGCCGGAGGCATTCACTCGTGAGATTCATCATTTACGGAGCGGGCGGCGTTGGCTGCACCATCGGCGGACGTCTCGCGCTTGGCGGCCATGACGTGGTCCTCATCTGCCGCGGCGCGCACCTCGAAGCGATTCGTGCCAACGGCCTCTTGTTGAAAGCTCCCGAAGGCGAACATCGCGTATCTATCCCCGCCGTAGCTCATCCCAGCGAGGTCGATTGGCGACCGGGCGATGTCGTCATCGTGACGATGAAGACGCAGGATACTGAGCCTGCCCTGCGAGAACTGGAGAAGACAGCCGGTACATCGGTGCCCGTAATTTGCGCCCAGAACGGCATCGAAAATGAACGCCTGGCCGCCCGCCGCTTCCAAAGCGTTTATGCCATGCTCGTCGCTCTCCCGGCCACCTTCCTTGTGCCTGGTGAGGTTGTGGCGGCGGCGGCCCCGCTCAGTGGCTGCCTTCATGCGGGGCGCTATCCCTCCGGCATCGACGACACGATCACGCAGGTGTGTTCCGCGATTAACGAATCACACTTCCACTCCCTCGCAAGCGCTGATGTCATGCAACTCAAGCATCGAAAGCTCATCCTGAATCTTGGCAACGGAGTCGAAGTTATCACCGGCCAGCACGCCTGGGGCGCCGGCGGCGCTATCGGCGCATTCGTCGAAAACGTGCGCGCTGAGGCGATGGCCTGCTACGCAGCCGCAGGCATCGCTGCGACCGAACCCGATGCCTACGTCGAACGCGTAACACGCCACTACAAGGCGCAGCGCGTGAGTGGCGAAGAGCGTTCGGCCAGTTCCACACTCCAGAGCGTGCTCCGCGGCCACCAGACGACCGAGGTGGACTACCTGAATGGCGAAATCGAACTGATCGGTGCTCTCAACGGAGTGCCTACTCCCTACAACGCCACCGTCCGCGAGGTGGCGACGCGCATGGCGGCCAGTGGTGAACACCCCGGCTCCGTTTCACTCGACGACCTCTATGCGATGGTAGCCGCCAGATCTAGCTGACCAGCAACCCGGGCTTGCGCAGCTGTTCGAGGCCATCGTTCACCAGTCGCTCGGCCTCCGTCATCGAGATGGCTTCATCCGCTGGCTGCTCGGCGAGCACGAGTTCACCACTGTCCAGCAGCTCCTTCATGGCCGTAGCGATCGCTCCATGGGTTCGCGTGCCATCCACGAGCGGCAACATCCGCGCGACGAACGGGTGGAGCGTGTGGCTCTCATGGAAAGGCGTGGGAACCATCACGGAACCAGCTGCCGCCTGCCTCGCCGCCGGCCCGAACGCACGGGGTCGTTCGGAAATGGTGGCTGCGGTTTCGGGCGACCACGTGCGAAAGGTAACCGCGTCCAGCGAGAGGAGTGAGAGCAGGATCGCGCAGAGGTGTTCCTCGTCGGCCGCGCCACCCCCGGGCAGGCGTGCAGCCAGTGTCTCGAAGTCCAGCGCATGTGGCATGGCCGCATCGAGTGCATCCAGAACAGCCGCGACGTTCGCGTCGCTCACAACCGCCGCGAAGCCGCCCACCTTGCGAATCGTCCATGGATTTCCCTCTGGACGTTCGGTGTTGAGACGATAGATGCACGACTTTATCGCGTCGGTGGAGATGTGCCGGACAAGTTCGACATCTGAACGGCAGACCAGCGAACGCCGGAACATCCGGTTGACGATGAAGTCGCGATACTGCTCGAGGGCTACCTGGCTGCCAGCAATGGAATTCACCGAAGTGGCCACATCGTCCGGCAAATCGCGCAGCATCATCGTATGCAAATCCGAATCGCCCAGGTACTGGAGCCCGTGCGGTGCAATGAACTCCAGGAATTCGTGCAGGTAAAACGCCGTTGGTTCGTCCACCAGGTGCTCGTGCGCAAGGTAATAATCTGGCGCAACGTTCAGGATGCGGAGTTCGTGCGCGAGGAGGTCGTGGTATCCATTACGATCGGGGTCGTTCGAGGCGAACCGTTCCGTGGTTGTCACGAGGAAGTCCAACAGTGCCTTCGCCTGTTCCAGCCGTTCCTGCGGGTTGGTGAAGTTCCTGCCGTGGTAACGCATCATCTCCCCGACACCCGCGCGCATGTGGAATCCCGGGAGTGTGTTGTAGCTGATGTAGGCGATGCCCTGGGGGGCGAGCAGCGCGCGGCAGGCTGCCACGATCGCGTCCTGTACCTCGGGCGGCACCCATGTCAGCACCCCGTGGCAGATGATGTAGTCGAACGTCCGGTCCCAGTCCGCAATGTCCCGAACATCGGCGGCGACAAGGTTGAGGTTGCTCACCCCATACTCGGCGACGATCGCCCTGCCCATTTCAATTTGGCGTGTGGAGGAGTCAATCCCGGTGAACTCGCTATTTGGGAGCGCGTGCGCCATCGGCAACAGGTTCGCTCCCAGCGCGCAACCAATTTCCAGCACGCGGCAGTTCGTCACGTCCCTGGGCTCCATCCTGAAGAGCCGGCCAAGCGCGGCGAGGCGATCCGGGTGCGAGCCAGACGCAGTACCGCCCTCGTAGGGCATGTCGTCGTAGCTCGTCTGGGAACCGACCGTCGCCATCGTGCCATTTTGCCCGCTCACGAACGCCCGAGCGAACGTGATCACTCGCAGGTGCTGTTCGAGTGAATACTCCCGGTTAGAATGCGCACGACGCCGCAAGTGGCGCACGATCGAGGAGGCCCTGAATGACCAAGATCATTGAAATCGAAGGAATCGGCGAAACGTACGGCGCAGCTCTCGAAGCGGCCGGCGTTTCCACGGTCGAAGCGCTGCTGAAAGAGGGCAGCTCCCCGGCCGGACGCCAAACACTCGCCGAAAAGGCCAACCTCACGACGAAGCAAATCCTCGAATGGGTGAACCGCGCTGACCTGATGCGGGTCAACGGTGTCGGTTCCGAATATTCGGATCTGCTCGAAGCATCGGGAGTGGATACGGTGAAGGAACTCGCCACGCGGCGCCCCGATAACCTCCACGCCAAGATGGAGGAAGTGAACACCGCCAAGAAGCTCGTTCGCCGCACGCCAACCATGGCCGACGTCGAAAAGTGGGTTGCTGAGGCGAAGACCATGCCTGCAATGGTCAGCTATTAGATCGTAGGGCCCGGGCTCGAATTGAAGACCGCAGGGGCAGTCCGTACCTTCCCGCTGCCTTTGCCGTGCCATCGGACCGAATAGCGCGAAATCGCGCCCAGGGAGTTCAGGCGGGCTCTTCTGCCTTCCGCTGTTGTTCGAACGAGGCGTTCCGCGAGAGCCGCCCACGCCAGACGAACAGCGTCCCCAGGATAGATGCCACCGCCGCGACCAGCATCGTTCCGAGGAAGGTGGCCGAAGGGCCAATTTCCGGCTGGAACAGCGACGTTGCCGGCGCGACCTTCACGACGGGCAGCGTAAACGCTCCCAGCACGATTTGAACCACCGATGCGCTGATGCTGATCCCTGGGACCTGGAAGTCCTTGCGCCCCGGCCTCCGCACGAGGATTTGAAGCACATCAAGGTCAGGCCGGGCCACACCCCACCGCGCGACAATCGCCGATACGCCGATCACGAAGAGACCAGTTGCCAGAACCAGCGGGAGTATGCCGAGCGTGACGAGCCCGACGCCCTCGCTCCGGGCCGCGAACGCGAACATCGCCACACCGGCGATCGCCTTCGCTCCACCAGCCCAATGCGGAATTAGAGCAGTCGACCAGGTCAGGCGGATTGTCGTCCGGTCGCTCGTCTCCGCTTCTATCACCGGCAGCCTCCAAATGTTCGGGCAGAAGACGAACGCGAACGCGGTCGCAATTTCGAAGACCCCGAACGCCCCGATGAACTGCATCGTTGTCCAATCGCCGAGCCCCCCGATGACAAGCAGCGTGAGGAACATGCCGAGCAGGTTCATCGCCGAAATCGAGAGGCCGAGGGTTAGTCCGCGGAGCGCCTTAAGCGTTTGGTGCATTCAGGAAGTATTGACGATGAGAGTTAGTTGCAGGGTGCAATGACACATCTTTGCAACGTCGAAGCTTTGGGCTGAAATGTCTACGGGACGGGCCCGGCAGTAAAGTCAGTCTCGGTAAAGGAGTCAACTATGCTACGTGCAAAAATCGAACTCATTCGCAGGCTGCTCGACCAGGCACAAACAATCGAGCAGGACGAAGAAGGTGCCGGCGGGATCTACATCGGCAGCGGCGCCGTCGTTGTCATCATCATCATCATCTTGCTAATCATTCTGCTTTAATCTCGAGTCAGAAGAGAATTGCAAGACAATCCCAAAGACTGTAGTTCTGACGCAACGTCGCTCAGCATACGGTTTTAAGAGAACGCAAACTGTTCATGGAAGGAACCATATGGAAAACGACAACATCAAAGGCAAAGCAAACGAAGCTGTTGGTGCAGCTCGCAAGAAAGCGGGCGAGATGACCGGCAACGAGGAAATGGAAGCAAAGGGTGCCGCCCAGGAAACTAAAGGCGAAGCCCAGCAGGCCCTCGGAAAAGGCAAGGATGCCTTGAAGAAGGTCGGAGACGCCCTCGGGAGCTAAACCTGCAAACCATCATCTACATCGCAAACGTCCGGGCCACTCGCCCGGACGTTGTCACGTTCATCCGGGAGTGTGAAATGAACGAAGCATTCCGCGTCTTCTCGCGCGCAGCAGCAGAATGGATGGGTTCCACATGGGCGTTCCTTGCCGCGGCCGGCACCATCCTCGTCTGGGCCGCGCTTGGCCCAGTCAGCCAGTTCTCCGCCACCTGGCAGCTCGTGATTAACACCGGCACCACCATCGTCACATTCCTTATGGTGTTCCTCATCCAGAACACCCAGAACCACGATTCCAAGGCACTGCATCTCAAGCTCGATGAACTGATCAATGCAATGACGGAAGCGCGTTCGGAGTTCGTTGATGTGGAAGACGCGACCGACGAAGAACTCAAGTCCCACCAGGAAGAGTTTGCCGACCTCCGTAAGACCGTTGATTCGCACCTGGATTCCGTCGGTGGAAGTGAGCCCCCAGCGGTCGCTGCGCCTTAGCCGACGGTTGATAAGTCACTCGGAGAGGCGAGGGAGCGCCATCTGATCCGCGCCGCGTAGAATCAAGGCACTGAGCACGTTCCCAAATCGGTGCCCCTGGAGACTACCCAATGCGCGAAGCAGTCATTTGTACCCCCGTTCGGACGGCCGTCGGCCGCTACGGAGGCATCTTTCGCGACGTCACCGTCGAAGATCTTGCCTCGACCGTCATCGAAGCCGTCCTCCAGCGCTCTGGTCTCGACCCCACCGCCGTCGATGAGTGCATCCTCGGCCACAGCTACCCGAACGCCGAGGCGCCCGCGACCGGGCGAGTCGCGGCACTCAAGGCGGGTCTCCCGGTCGAAGTTCCCGGCCTCCAGCTCGACCGCCGCTGCGGCTCCGGGCTCCAATCCATCTGCATGGCCGCCATGGAAGTGCAAACCGGCGTCGCCGATGTCGTCATTGCCGGCGGTGTCGAAAGCATGAGCCAGGTCGAGTTCTACTCGACCTCGATGCGATGGGGACCGAACCGCGGCGCTATCCAGCTCGTCGACCGGCTCGATCGAGGGCGTATCACTCCTGGACGCTCCCGTTATCCCGTCGAAGGCGGCATGATCGAAACCGCCGAGAACCTTCGCCGCCAGTACAGCATCCCCCGCGAAGAACAGGACGAATACGCGCTCCGCTCGCATCAGCGTGCCATCGCCGCCATCGACTCGGGCAAGTTCGATGCTGAAATCGTCCCACTCCCAGTCACCGATCGAAAAGGGAACGTCACGATGCTCGCCACCGACGAGCACCCGCGCCGCGACACCACGCGCGAGAGCCTCGCCAAATTGCGGCCGGTTCGCGGACGCATGGACCCGGAATCGACCGTTACCGCCGGAAACGCGAGCGGCGAGAACGATGGCGCAGCCGCCTGCATCGTCACCTCCGCCGAACGCGCAGAAGAGTTGGGCCTCAAGCCAATGGCGAAGCTGCGCTCCTGGGCCGTCACGGGCGTGCACCCGGCGTACATGGGGATCGGCCCCGTCACCGCCAGCGCGAAAGCCCTCGCGCGCGCCGGCCTGGGTCTGGCCGACATGGACGTCATCGAACTCAACGAAGCCTTCGCTGCCCAGGTGCTCGCCGTCACGCGTGAGTGGAAGTTCAACGACGGCGACTTCGAACGCCTGAACCCCAACGGCTCCGGCATCTCCCTCGGCCACCCTGTCGGGGCCACCGGCGCAAGGATCATGGCTACGCTCCTCCACGAAATGGAGCGCAGGAACGCCCAATTCGGTCTCGAAACTATGTGTATCGGCGGCGGCCAGGGCATCGCCGCCGTCATCGAACGCATCTAACGCGTACAGTCTCGTCCTTGTCCGCAATCGCCTCTCGCCAGGCTCAACCAAAGGAGCATGTCCGGATGATTATGAAACCAGTCCAACTCGGGAAGAACAGTGGGCTCCGCGTTTCGCCCCTCTGCCTTGGCACAATGAACTTTGGCGAGCCAGGCCGTGGCCACCAGGGCGACTGGACCCTCGGGATCGATGAGGCGCGCCCAATCTTTAAGTCCGCGCTCGAACAGGGTCTTTTCTATTTCGATTGTGCCGATGTCTACGGCATCGGCGCCTGCGAAAAGGTCGTGGGCGCCCTCTTGAAAGAACTCGCGCCGCGCGACGAATACGTCCTGGGTACGAAAATTTCAAACCCCATGGGACGCGGCGCAAACCAGGGCGGACTCTCTCGCAAGCACATCATGGAAGCCGTCGATGCGAGCCTCCAGCGCCTCGGCCACGACTACATCGACCATCTCACGATCCACCGCCACCCGCACGGCATCCCCGGCCAGGCACATCCACCGCTCGAGGAAACCATGGAAGCCCTCCACGACGTGGTAAAAGCCGGGAAAGTGCTCTATCTCGGTGCATCCTCGATGTTCGCCTGGCAATTTGCAGAGCTCCAGCACGTCGCCGAAAAGCACGGCTGGACGAAATTCATCTCGATGCAAAATCACTACAACCTCATCTACCGCGAAGAAGAGCGCGAAATGAACCCGTACTGCGCCCACACTGGCGTTGCCCTCACACCGTGGTCGCCGCTCGCGCGCGGGATCCTCGCGGGCGCCTACAAGGGCGGGTTCGATGCCGGCTCAACCGACCGCTCGAAGGGTCGAGACCGCGTCCGCACCGAGGGCCTTTACCGCGGCGAAATGGACTTCCAGATCGCCGATCGGGTGATGGAAGTGGCGCAGAAGTACGAAAAAGCTCCGGCCCAGATCGCGCTCGCCTGGCTCCTGAGCAAGCCCGAAGTGACCGCCCCGGTCGTCGGAGTGTCGAAGCTCACCCAACTCGACCAACTCGTCGCCGCGACCGAGATCGAGCTCACCCCGGAAGACATCACCTACCTCGAGGAACTCTACAAACCCGTCGAAAACCTGCTCTCGATCGGGACGTCGTAGGGGGAGTGCGGCTGGATCCCGCGCCTCAATCGTTCGTGATGCAGCGATAGGCCCCACCGGAAAGCGAACAGCCCGCTCGACGGCTTGGATCATGCTCTCAGACCGAGCAGCGTCTTCGATCTTCCCGGCTAGAGTCGGCTCGATCAGGATTCACCACATTGAGCGCCGGACGTTATGCGTACAGTGAACTCGATGCCTTCATGAAGCGCAGTTGCATGCGCTGCTCTGCGATACGTTTTCCACTTGCGTCATCTGCCCACGCTTCATACCAGAAGTACTCGGTCTTCGGGCTCTGTCCGAGCGACACGACCTCGCCACCAACCTGATACTCCGCTCCTACAAGCAATGGGCCGTTAACATTTCGAATTTCGATCGCCCCGAACAGGCCAACGACGCCGGTGATTTTCGCGCGGAGTTCCGAAAGGGCCTGTCCATGGAACACGTTCACGTACCCGGCGAGCGGTACGACCGGTCCTCCCCACCGCGAATTGCGATGCATCTCCATCGGCTCGGTGATCCGGGACATGTGGGACTCGAACTTCTCTGACAGGTAGACTGCGGTTTGCGCCTCGAGAGGCATGCCCGGATAGAGATTGGCGAGGATTCGCAGTTCGGACGGTGCCACTTCTCGCAGCGGCTTACCGAGCAGGGCGCTCGGCTCGGTTGGCCGTCCCACGGCAGCACTTCCTTCCGCCACACGCATGCCATCTTCGCGGTCGACCCATGCCTGCACCTGGCTGTCTGCCGCATCCCCGAGTGGCATTTGCAGCGAGGCCTGGACGGGTTCGCGGTCTGTCGTCGCATTTGCGAAGTAAAGCGAGAGGTTCCCCGTTTCCCACCAGCGTTCGCCAAACGTCTCGAGGAGCAACGGCCCAAAGAGGTCCATATGCACCGACCCTGCCACCGTTCCGCCGCGCAAGCCGAGCCTGGTGGCGGTCGCATCGTCGTGAATGCTGCCCTTCACATTGATCGCACCGTTCACGGAGCGCCGGATCGGACCTTTCCGAATGCCGTCGGTGACTATTGTCTCTGTTGCGGTCATGCTTCCTACTCCTCACTGCGATTTTGCAATATCCAAGTGGATCGCCCGCAGTCGGCGCGGCCTCCGATTTACGAGCGTTACTGTTCAGGCGGGTTCTGCCGGGATCGTGGACAATAGCCGCGTGAGAATCAAGCACCTTTTGCTTATGGCGCCTGTGCAAATCATCATCGAGCCGAGCGCACACCGGGCCGGAGTGTTCGGTTGAACCTCGACCGCCTTCGGACGTTCCGAAAGGTCATCGAGCTCGAAAGCTTTAGTCGCGCCGCCGAGGAGCTGTTCTTGAGCCAGCCCGCCGTATCTCTCCAGATTCGGCACCTCGAGCGCGAGCTCGGTGTTGTGCTCATCGACCGTCATGCCGCCCGTGCCGTGGCGACACCAGCCGGGACGGCCCTGCTCACCTTTGCTGAACAGGTCGCGAAGGACAACGCCCACCTTCAACGCCAGCTCGCGGCTCTGCAAAACAAGCACGCATTTGTTTCGATCGGCTGCTCGGCAACCTCCGCAAAGCAGTTTGTTCCACGAATTATTTCGGTTGTCAGCCAGTTAGCACCAGAAGTACACGTGCGCGTCATCACTCTTCCGCCGGACGAGGCTGTGGCGAAAGTCTTACGCGGTGAACTCGACTTCGCGCTCACAACGGAAGGCTTCCTTTCGAACCGGCTCAAGGCCGAACAGATCCTTACCGCGAGATTGTTCATCGTAGGCCAACCCGCCAACCCTCTCGCAAGGCGCGATAAAGTGACTCCGGCGGAGGTGGCGCGCTATCCGTTTGCGCTCCTCCCATCACCCTGGTCCGCCCAGACGCGATTCTTGGAGTGGGCATCGAACCAGGGCGTCGAAATCCGGGTGGCAATAGAACTTTCCAGCTACGATGGCCTTAAGGAAGCGGTCCGAAACGGCCTCGCCCTCGCGGTCATTGCCGAAACGGCCATCATCGGTGATGTACAGCGCGGAGATTTGGCGATCATCCGCACAGTCGGATTGCCAATTGAATACCCGATCTTCCTTGCCCACCGCGTTGGACCACTGACGTCACATGCTCGTGCAGTAAAGACTGCCGCGATGCGCATGGGGGCCGCCAACCGGCCTACACTCGAAATCGCCTGAAGCCTTTCCCGCTTTGCGGCCTGCGCTCTCTCGAGAACGATAACCGGCCCTTATAGCGCCGGTAATACCGCGTACAGAACGACACGCGTCAGCGTACTGTCCGCGAGAGCCATCCGCCCGACGACCCTTTCGAAACGGTCATCCGCCAGGCTCAACGTTCTCCGAAGCGGGGCCGATTGCCTCGATCACGGGGCGAACCAATCGCGACATGACATAAAGACCAGCCACGTATTCAGGGGGAAAGCAATGACAGAACCAAACTACTGGAAACGACTCGCACAACGCGGAACCAGCCGGCGCCGTGTGTTGCAGGCGATGGGCGCTGCCTCAATGACAGCCGCCATCGGCGGCTCCTTCGCTGCATGCGGTGGGGATGACGATGCGACCAGCGGTGACGATGATGCTTCGAAGAACACCCCGTCCAGCGGAACCACCACCAGCACTCAGCCAGCCGGTCCTGTTGCCAAGCGCGGTGGCGAGTTGGTCGTCCGCCGCCCCTCTGCGATGACGTTCGCTGACCCACACCGCAGCAGTAGCGGCTACGACCCGACAATTAACCATCTCTACGCGGCGCCGCTCCTTAGCATGGTTAACAGCAAGCTCGGCCCCAGCCTTGTTGCCAAGTGGGAGCAGGTGGACCACACAAGCGTTCGCCTGCAACTCCGTCCGGACCTAACTTTCACGGACGGCACTCCCGTAAACGCAGCGGCGGTTAAGTACTCAATCGAGCGCCAGGCCGACCCCAAGACGGCTTCCCCGCGCCGCCAGCTTCTCGACGGGGTCACCGTTGAGACACCTGACGAACACTCAGCACTGCTGAAGTTCGAAACGCCGAATGCGACGTTCATGGAGAACCTGGCCGCCAATGAGCCGATTGGCGTTGGCGCCCTCATCTCGCCAACCGCGTTCGAAAAGCTCGGCGCCGATAAGTTCAACGAAACTCCTGTCTCCGTCGGTCCATTCAAGATCGAGCAACTCAGACTTGATGCTGATTCGACATTTGTGCCAAATGAGGCGTGGCCGCTGACCGCCCCCAACGGCGACAAGCTCCCATACCTCGATCGAGTAAAGATCCGCGTTATCCCGCAAACCGCCGTGGCCGTCGCCGAACTGCAGTCCGGCGGGATCGACATGGACTATGTTTTCCTTGGAGAGAACGTCAGCCAGATCAAGGGGCGCAAGGGCCTCGACATTGACGCGAACAAGGGCGCCATCACCCAGCGCATTGGCTTGCTGATTAACAAGGCGCCCACAGACATCGTTGCCTTCCGCAAGGCACTCGCCTATGGCATCAACCGCGATGAGTTCGCGGCCGTGTTCACCGATGGCCTCGGCGGCCCCGGCCGGGGAGCGCTGACTCCCCTCACCTGGGCCTATGACGCGAATGCGCCGTTCTACTCCTATGACGAGAAGAAGGCGAAGGACTTTCTTTCACAGGCGGGCCTAGCCAGCGGCACCAAGGTCAATATCTGCACGTACACGTCCGGTGTTTACCCGAGGATGGGGGAGTTGATCCAGGCGCAGCTGAAGAAGATCGGCATCGATGTCACCGTCGATAGTATGGAAGTCCCCGTTTACACGGAGAAGTACCGGAAGAACGGCGACTACTTCATGGGTCTCGAAGGGGCCGGTGCGCCGCAGGGTGATCCATATCGTGCGCTGGAATCGCTGTTTGGTAGCTCGAATCAGCCGGGCGGCGCCCCTATGCCGGAGGCGGATGCTCTCCTCGAAAAGGCCATTCAGGAGTTCGATCAGGACAAGCGGAAGGCCATCTATGGCGATATCGTGAAGCTCGACTACGACAACGCATACAAGGTTTGGCTGCTCGAAAACGTCACGCTCGCTGGCTACAACACCGCCGTGCACGGCTTCAACTGGCTGCCCAGCGGAAGCGCCATGGATGTCACCGCGGCATGGAAAGCCTAATGTCGCCGCGGGTAGCCGTGCCGGTCCGGGGACACCCTTTGTGATCGCGTATGTGATGCGGCGTTGCCTGCAGATTCCATTCGTGGTTCTGCTGGTGACGCTCGCGCTCTTCTTCATCATGCACCTCCTCCCCGGTGACCCCATATACGCAGCCATCGGCGAATCTGAAGCATCGCTCGACGAGGTTGCGATTCACCAGATGCGCGAAGACCTCGGCCTGAACGATCCCCTGCCCGTGCAGTACGGGAACTGGCTTGCCGACTTGGCACGCGGGGATCTCGGGCGCTCATTCAAAGACCGGGTGTCTGTTGGCGATAACATCAAGGGTCGCATTCCGATCACGGCGCAGCTCGGTCTGATGGCTCTGCTCGTCGCTGTCTGTGTCGGTGTGCCCGCCGGAACCATCGCAGCTGTCAAACGAAACTCCATCCTCGATTACTGCGTCACAATCATCGCGATCTTCGGAATCGCCGTGCCGAGTTTCTGGTTCGCCATGCTGCTGATCTGGCTGTTCGTCGTCACCCTCGGGTGGCTTCCGGCATCTGGCTTCGTCGGCATCTGGGAAGACCCGTGGCCTGCCATTCAGCACATGGTCCTGCCGGTCGCCGCACTTGGACTGACGCTCTCCGGATCGATCATGCGCTACACCCGATCGAGCGTCCTCGATGTTCTCAACCAGGACTACGTCCGCACTGCCCGGGCCAAGGGCCTCAACGAACGAACCGTCATCATTCGCCACGCGCTCCGCAACTCTCTACTGCCCGTCGTGACCGTCGTTGGCCTGCAGTTGGGCTACCTCCTTGGCGGCAGCATCATCATCGAAAATATGTTCGCCATTCCCGGCCTCGGCCGACTCGCGCTCGATGCAATCAACGGCCGCGATTATCCGACCCTCCAGGGCGTCGTTCTCCTCTTCACATTCCTGGTCCTCGTCGTCAACCTCCTGACCGATATGAGCTATGCGGTGCTCGATCCCCGGATCCGCTACTCATGAAAGCCAACATGGACGACATAGCCCCGTTCGAGTTCGCCCAATCTGCCAGGCGCAGGCCGCGCTTCCGTCCGGCCCAGTTCGCCAGGCGTCATCCGATGGCCGCTATCGCCGCCTCCATCATCGTGGTGTTCGTGGCGGCTGCGCTTTTCGCTCCTTTGCTCGCACCCTACGACCCTGCCGCTACTGATGGCGTGAACCGGCTCCAGACACCCAGCGCAAGTCATGTATTTGGCACAGACACGCTCGGCCGTGATGTCTTCAGCCGCGCACTCCACGGCGCCCGTGTCTCACTCGAGGTGGCGGTCCTTGCCGTCCTCGTCGCAGGGGCGATCGGTGTTCCCCTTGGAATCCTCAGCGGGTTCCGAGGGGGCTGGATCGATACCATCGTCATGCGGGTCACCGATGCGGTTATCGCCTTCCCAAGCCTCGTGCTCGCACTCACCCTCGTGCTGGTTCTCGGTCCCACCGTCGTGAATATCATGCTCGCGCTTGGCATCGGCGCGGCGCCGAGCTACGCCCGCCTAGTCCGCGGCCAGGTCCTCTCGCTTAAGAACATGGAGTACATCACGGCTGCCCGGGCCATAGGCGCCACCGACATCCGCATTATGGCGCGCTACCTCTGGCCGAATACCCTCCCGACGGTAATCGTTGCGGCTTCCCTCACCATGGGTACGGCCATCCTCGCCGAAGCCAGCCTGAGCTTCCTTGGCGTTGGCGTCCGGCCTCCGACCCCTACCTGGGGTGGAATGCTCAACGAAGCCTTCTCCCAGATTTACGCGGCGCCATTCCTCTCAGTTTTCCCTGGTGCTGCCATCTTCCTTATCACCCTCTCATTCAACCTCCTCGGCGATGGTATCCGTGATGTCATGGATCCCAGGCTGCGCACCATCGACCACGGCTAACAGCCGTCAGTTGAACCCACTCAAGGAGAACCTATGCGCTTTCGCGATACTCCCGAACTTGCCGCCTGGAGAGGTACGGTCCGCGATTTCGTGCAACATAACTGGCAAACCAACGCCCGCCATGATGAGCACGCCACGCATGGCCCTCAGGCTGCCGCCTACGAGGAAATCGATGACCAGACGCGCACCTGGCTAGATGCCCTCGCTGAGCGCCACTGGATCGCGCCCGCATGGCCCAAGATGTACGGCGGGTCCGAGATGTCCGTGCTGGAGCAGTTTGTCCTGAACCAGGAACTGCATGAAGCTGGCGCACCCACCAGCCGGCCCATGATGAACCTCGTCGGCCCGACGATCATGCTTCACGGCACAGCGGACCAAAAGGCCCAACATCTCCCGCCACTCCTGCGTGGCGAGGTGCGCTGGTGCCAGGGGTTCAGTGAGCCGGGCTCAGGCTCCGACCTCGCAAGCCTCCAGACCCGCGCCGTGCGTGATGGCGACGACTATATCATCAACGGGCAGAAGATCTGGACCTCCGGCGCCCATCGCGCTCAGTGGATGTTCATGATGGCGCGCACCGATCCAAGTGCGCCCAAGCACCGCGGCATCAGCTACCTGCTCCTCGATATGGCCTCTCCGGGCATCACTGTCCGCCCCCTGATGAACATGGCGAACGGACACTCATTCAACGAAGTCTTTTTCGAAGATGTGCGCGTTCCTGCATCGCAGCGCGTTGGCGAGGAGAATCGTGGTTGGTACGTCGGCGCGACGACGTTGGACTTCGAGCGTTCGAACATCTCCCGCGCAATTCATGCCCGTAAGGCACTCGGAAAGCTCAGTCGGTATGCCGCGGAACAGCGCGTAACCACCGCTCAGCGCCTCGAATTGGCTGACCGCGCAATCGAAACAGCCGTCTGTGAACTCTTGTCGTTCGTCGTTGTCTCCATCCAGGCCAAGGGCGGTGTGCCCAACATGGAAGCCTCAATGTGCAAGATGTTCGGCTCCGAACTGGCCCAACGAATCGCCCGGACCGAGATGCAGATCACTGGTATGGAAGGGCAACTCCCCGGCAGGGATACGCTCGCAGCCTATGGCCTCGACCCTACGATGGCATATATCAGCGTCATACCAGCAACCATCGCAGCTGGCTCCAGCGAGATCCAGCGCAACATCATCGCAACCCGGGGACTCGGGCTGCCCCGAGGGTAAACCGCAAAAAGGAGAACACCAGGTGACCTACGAATTTATTTTGGTCGAGCGCCAGGGAGATGTCGGCGTCGTCAGGCTGAATCGCCCAGAGCGCATGAATGCCATGACCTATGAGATGTCCCAGCAGTACAGCGACGCCGTGGCCGAGCTCAACGATGACCCCTCCGTCGGCGCGATTGTTGTAACCGGCAATGGCCGTGCCTTCTGTGCTGGCGTCGACATTTCGCGCTTCGAAGACAACGTCCGCGAACGGGATGGCGAAACGGTAAGCCGCCCGGCTCCGCGATTCAACTGGGTTGAATACGTTCGCCAGGCAAAACCGATCGTCGTCGCCGTGAACGGCGCCTGCATTGGCGCCGGGCTTACCAGAACGCTCCCGTGCGATGTCCGCATAGCATCTGAGCGGGCGGTCTTTTCGATGCGGTTCGTCCGCGTCGGTATCGTTCCCGAACTCGCAAGCACGCCACTACTCGCCCAAATCGTTGGCCTACAGAACGCCATCGACCTGTCGCTTTCCGGTCGCAACATCGATGCCGCTGAGGCTGCTCGCATTGGCCTCGTCCTCAAAGCGGTCCCCCATGACGATCTAATGCCAGCGGCTATTGCGTTGGCGCATGAGTACGCCGAAATCGGTCCGGAATGCCTGCTCGAGACGAAGCGACTAATCTACGCCAACTGCGTCGAACAGGAGATCCCGACCGTGATGCGGCGAGAGGGCGAGGCTCTCGCGCGCCGCCGTGGCTCGGAAGAGCAGCGCGAAGCCGTCACTGCTTTCCGCGAGAAACGCCAGCCGAAGTTCCGTTAGCGATGGAAAGCAGCGGCAACAACACGGGTGCCCTCGCTGGAATCCGCATACTCGATCTCACCCAGATTATCGCTGGACCACTCGGAACCATGCTGCTTGCCGATATGGGAGCCGAGGTCGTCAAAATTGAGCCACCGGACGGCGAACCATGGAGGCTCACGGGACAGTTCATGCCCGGTGAGTCCAAGGCCTTTCAGTCGCTTAATCGCGGCAAACAATCCGTTGCACTCGACCTCCGTCAGCCATCGTCTCGGGAGGTTGTGCAACGCCTTGTTCGCACCTGCGATGTTGTCGTGATCAATTACCGTCCCGATGTTGCCGAGACGCTCGGCGTAGATTATGAATCGCTGCGCGCCGAGCGTCCGGATCTCATCTACATCGATAGCACCGCGTTCGGCCGCAAAGGCCCATGGTCCCACCGTCCCGGCTACGACATCGTCGCCCAGGCGGCCTCTGGGCTGCTCATGCACCGCATGCGCGTCGATGAGGATGGCTTCCCGGCCCTCGCCGGAGCGGCCGCGCCGGCCGATTTCAGCACGGGGTATGCCATCGCCTGGGCCGTTTGCGCAGCCCTCTTCCATCGGGAGCGGACGGGTCGCGGCCAGTTTGTAGAAACCTCGCTCCTGACCAACGCGCTCGTTCTCCAGGGCTCGTCGTTCATGTCGGTCCCGGCAGTCGATGCCGACCGTCGCGCCGAATTCCTTGCCGACCTCGCCGAATCGCGCGCATCCGGTGAGCGATTCGACCACTTCGTCAACCGGCGCCGCGAGGCCGCTGAGACGGCAATCGGCTTCGGGATGTACTACCGCGGCTACCACACAAAAGATGGCGCACTGACAGTAGGCTGCCTCTCCCCCGCCACGCGGACGCGATTCCTTGGCGCGCTGCAAATTGAGGACCCTCTGCTCAACAAATCTGCAAAAGTCGTTCCAGCCGACGTGATCGCCGCGGTCGAAGAGCTGCTCCGCAGCGGATCGACCGAAGAGTGGATGGCCCGGTTCGATGCCTTTGGAGTGCCGGCAAGCCCGGTCTGGTTCGTTGAGGAGATGCTCACGAACCCACAAGTTGTCGAGAACGGCTACGTGGTCGAACTCGAGCACGAACTGACCGGCCTGCAGCAGATGGCAGCGCCCCCACTCAAGATGAGCGACAGCCCCCCAGTTGTCTCCGGCGCCTCGCCTCCGCTGGGTCGGGATACACAGAAGTGGCTCGAAGCTCTTGGCTTTAGCGAACGGGAGATCAAAAGCATGCGAACAGCCGGCGCCATTCGGACGGGACTGGACTAAGACCGCGGGCACCCGCAACGCCCCCCGGGGCGGCCCGACCCCCGGCATGCGACGAGAAGTGCCCACGCCTTGCCCACCTTGCGTTGCGCGAGTGGGGCGGAGTCAGTGGTTACGCGATTTCGCGTTTCGCCACCTTGATGATGTTGGTGTGACGAATCCGCGCCAGTTCTTTGTCGTCTTTGTTGATAAGTGTCCCGTCGAACACCGAGTAATGGTGCCCCTTCTGCTCATAGGCATTCACGAAGTGGCCGGTCAGCCTAAGCTCCTGGCCGGCTGCAACCCGGCCTAAGTGCTGGATGTGTGTGCTCACATGAATCGAGGGCCGACCGTAATCATAGGAGTAGCTGAGGAGCGTCATCATCTGCCGGGCAATCGTGCTGGGATGAATCAGCGGGTTCTCGCCGGTAAACAAGGGATTGGTCTCGCGAAGCTTGTTGACCGCGATTTCACGCGCCTCGGCCGCTGAAATGTTGACCGGCAGCGTCCGGAGGTCCTTGCCAATCGGCGCATTGTCCAGCGTCAGCCATTCTCGCTGCTCGAGGTTGGAATCCGCGTTGAGGTGCGCGGACCGCGTTAGCGTGTCGAGCCACGGAGCTTTCCCGAGTCCGAACTCGCCGCGAATACATGTTTCGCCTGTTTGTTTGTGCGCATCGAAGCTCCAGTTGTCAGCGCTGGGGCTCGCCCGGATCGTCATTTCGTCATCCGGGTAAGTTGGACGGCGGAAGTATACCTCGGCCCAGCCTTCGTCGAGCCACGCCTCTCCGACTGCTTCCACTAGCGTTGGCACGCACCAGCCATATACGGTAACACCGCCGACCAGTGCCGCCTGAAATCCATACTCGCGAGCGCCGTCTGCGGCGTGGATCGCATTGGTAAGTGTGGGATCGTGTGGGTTCTCCATCCACGCGACGAACTTGTTCTCGATGATGTCTTTGGTTTCCGGCATCAAGATTGGAACTCCTTCCTATTTTTGACCGAGCCACTCTGCGAGGACTTCGGCGTTGTTAACCCCCGGTGACGACGGGGCCGGGCGCTTGCTCGGTTGGACCCCCCCAACCGACGTGAATGGGCGGTCAGGGATTTGAACTCGCTGTCCCGCGAATGTCGTGTCGCGCCAGAATTCCCGAGCGTTCAGGTGCGGGCACTCGAACAGTTCTTGCAACGTCTGTACCAGTGCGAACGTCATGTGCATAGCCTCTGCACGCTCGAACCATTCCTGTGCGGTCCGGTTTCGAAATGGGGGAACGAAAAGGCTTACGAATTCGTCGTAGTGGTCCATTCGGCCCTCGGCGGTCTGAAAGCGTTCCTCGGCGAGTCGTGGTTCGTCGAGCAATACCGCGATGCCATCCATGCGCATACTGGAGACGGCGCCGGGCGCGCAATAGACAAACCGGTCACTCGCCGGGACCATCCGCAGTCCGCCCTTAATGCGGGCTTCGCGCCGTGCGACCGCCCCGTGATACACGTACTGGCCAATCTGCGCCGAGGTGTGCACGGCGAGCGCTTCGACTAGAGAAACATCGGCGCGATGCACAGCCCCGTCCTTTCGAGCCGATCGAACCGCGAGCAGTGCCGCCGAAGCTCCCGCCACTCCTCCCGTGATTTCGCCCTGGTACGGTGGCAATTGCATCGGTGGTTGGTCGTGCTCTCCGGTGAGGAACATCAGTCCACTCGCCGCCTGGACAACAATCTCAGCCGAGGCCCAGTGCGCCTTCGGGCCAGCAATACCAAACGGCGAGATTGAGACCACCGCCTGGCGCGGACTCAACCGCTGGCAGGCATCCGGGGGGAGTGACATGGATTCGAGCGCCGATGGTGAGAAGTCTCCAATGACAATGTCCGACGCGGCTGCGAGGGTCTCCAGCCGGCCAAAATCGACGGAAACCCCACGCTTGCCGACGTTCGCAAAGACAAAAGCGCCACCGACACCGCCTCCCCAGCGAGACACCTGGCGTCGTAGTGGATCGCCGTCCGTTGGTTCGTACTTGACCACGTCCCAGCCTACGTCGGCGAGCAGTCTCGCGGCGTAGGCGGCGCCGACTCCCGTACTAACATCGAGGATTCTCCGTGAACCGGTCATGATCGGGCACCAACAAAGGAGGCAATGGATCGCCAAGCATCGTGGGATTGGTCGATGCGCGATAGCTCTCCGCGCTCCGCCCTTAGTTCTTCCGACGCCAGGTTTCTTGCAATCGTGTCCCCAGCTACCGTCGCTGCTGTAGCTCCGCTGGCAAAGTGGCCCGCCACTTCGTCCTGAGAGTAACCGCCGAGTTCCGCCAGGATCACGGCACTGTCGGCCCCAACGGGACGGGCTTCCTCGAGGGGAACCGCCGCGCCGTGGCCCCACGCCGGACCAACATGCGGATACTCGCCGCGCGTAACTCCTGGGCTGGTTCGCTGGATGACGCCGAAGAACCTGCGCGACCACAAATGATCATCTACGGCGAGGTCCGACGCGTCACTGACGACGCTGGCAGCAATCCCGACCGCCTGGAGCACCTGGGCTACCGTCCTGGCGTCGCGATCTGCAACAGCCTCTGAGATTGACGACGCGCTTGCCACCGGGATTCCGAGCGTGCTGGCAAGTGCAGCCACCTGGTCTTCCCTCGCTGCGATTGCGACATGGCGGTCGACGCCGATGCAATCAAAAACGCCGTGAATCGCGAAGCCGGCGTCATCGTTCGCGACTCGTTGCGGCTCAGCGCCGAACTGCAGTTCGGTCAGAACCGGGCCGAGCTGGAACACCGAAGTCTCATAGAGCGAAATGTCGATGTGCTGCCCGTGCCCGGTTCGGTCCCGTTCATCGAGCGCCGCCAGCACTGCGAATGCGGTATTCATGCCGCAATTCGTGTCGGCATATACGATCGTTCCGGGTCTGCCGGGCCAACCATCCGGGTCTCCAATGAGCAGGTTGTGGCCCGAGACAGCTTCCGCGCCCGGCCCGAAGAGCGGCCGCTCGCCCCAGGGGCCCGTGGTGCCGAATCCAGTTAGTGACACATAGATCACCGCGGGATTCACCTTCCGCACCGCCTCGTAGTCGATGCCGAACTGCCGAACAACGCGAGGCGTGTAGTTGTGCGCGACCACGTCACAGTTGGCGGCCACCCGGAGAAACGCCTCTGTGGCACCCACGACGGTCAGGTCAAGTGCCAATTGCCGCTTATTTCTTGTCAGGTCGATTTCGGCGAGCGAAGGTACGCGCCGTGCGTGCGACTGCACGCGGATAATCTCTGCCCCCATGTCAGCCAGCTGTCGCGTGCCTACCGGCAGCGCCACCGCCTGTTCCATGGCGAGCACGCGGATACCTGCGAGTGGTGCCTCTGCCATTTAAGCTCCTTCGGTCGAAAAGGTTGCGGACGTGTGTTTCCCCAGCTAGACCTTTCGCGTTCGCGGGTCAAGTTGGTCCCGGAGTGCGTCTCCGAGGAGGTTGAACGAAAGCACGAGAACGAAGATCGCCAGGCCCGGAGCTATTGATAGCCAAGGGGCGCGTTCGAGAAGAGGGGATCCCTGGTTGAGGTCGCTGCCCCAGGTTGGCGTCGGGGGTTGAACGCCGACGCCCAGATAGCCAAGGCCAGCTTCGGCCAATACGGCGAATCCGAGCCCAAGAGTCGCCTGCACGATCAACGGTGAGGTTGCATTGGGCATGATGTGGCGGAACATCACCCGGAGGTCGGATGCTCCAGCAGAGGATGCTGCCAGCACGTAGTCCGTCTGCCGAAGTGAAAGCACCTGGCTGCGGGTAAGTCGGGCGAAGAGCGGCACCGAAGAAATGCCGATGGCCAGCATCACGTTAGTCAGGCTCGATCCGAGGACGGCGACGATCGCAAGCGCGAAAATGATCCCCGGGAACGCGATGAACGCGTCGAGGATCCGCATAATCACTTCATCAGTCATGCCGCGGAAGTAACCGGCGACCAAACCCAGGGGGGTGCCGATCGCCAGGGCCACGCCCACCGCGATGACTCCGACCATAAACGAGACTCGCGTGCCGTAAATGATTCTGCTGAGGAGATCCCGTCCGATTCGGTCGGTGCCGAAGGGATGCTCTGCACTGGGCGGTTGCAGAAGCTGGTCGTAGTCCTGCTCTTGCGGGTCATACGGGGCGAAAACCGGCGCAGCGATCGCCATCAACGCGAGGACAAGAATGACGACAAGGGCCCCCGTTCCGACTGGTGCCCGCGATGCGATGCGCCGGATTCGCGTCCAAAGACTCGGCGTTGCTGTGAGGCTATACGCGGAAAGCGTTTGCGCATCAATGGCCATAGCGAATCCTCGGATCGAAGATTCCGTATGTCAGGTCGGTCAACAGGTTCGCCCCGAGTACCGCAACGGCTGCTACCAGCACCACCCCCTGAATGACGGGAATGTCCTGTGCGAAGACGGCTGTAAGTGCGAGCCGACCCATGCCGGGGATGGCGAATACCTGCTCGATGACAACGGTTCCGCCGACGAGCGCCCCGGCCTGCAATCCGAGCACCGTCAAAACGGGAAGCATCGCGTTTCGCATGCCGTGCATGATGATCACGCGTTGTTCCCTGAGACCTTTCGCTCGAGCCGTCCGCACGTAGTCCTGGCTCAGCACCTCAACCATGCTCGAGCGCATCTGGCGAGTAAGTGACCCGGTCTGGTGAAGCCCGAGGGTCAGAGCGGGCAATGCCAGGTAGCGCGCAGCCTGAATAGGGTTATCGAATATCGAGACAAAGCCAGAGGGTGGGAAGATCTGCCACCACACTCCGAAGAGCAGGATGAACATCAGTCCCATCCAAAATGACGGCATCGCAACGCCGCCCAGCGCGATAATGGTAGCGACGTGGTCGATCCATGTGTTCCGCTTAACGCCTGCGATGATTCCCAACGGCAGCGAAATGGCAACAGCGATGAGCCAGGCCACCACCGCGAGTTGAAGCGTCGTAGGCAGCCGTGCTCCGAGGACTTCGGTCACCGGCCGGTTATTCGTGATCGACGTCCCGAGGTCGCCGCGCAGGGCATTTCCGAGCCATCGCAGATACTGAACCGGAAGCGGATCGGTAAGCCCCAGTTCTTCTCGCAGTTGCTGGATGGCCTCCGGCGACAATGTCGCCTCAGAACCTCCGGAAATCGCCTCAACCGGGTCTCCGCTCATCACATTCGTGAGAGCGAAGACCATCAGCGAGACAAAGATGAGGACCGGAATCGCATTGAGCAATCGCCGGACGATATACCCGCTCACGAATCTAGCCAGAGCTCATGCAACCGAAGTTTGCCGTCGCCATATGGTGTAAACCCGCGAAGTCGCTTGCTCATGCCCACGTTGTTCGAACTGTGCGTGAAGAAAATGCCATGGGCGTTCTCGGCAATCTGCTGCTGGATGTCGTCATAGATCACTTTGCGCTGCGCCTGATCGTAGATCTGCCGGGCTTTCTCGATCTTCCCGTCCAGCGAGACCTGGCTCTCCTCAAGGGTGTATGTCTTGTTGAAGGAGGCACGGTTGAATGCTCCCTTGCTATGGAAGTTGTCGAAGATCGTCAGATCCGGATCAGCACGGCCAGAAAAGCCAACGAGGTAGATGGGGAATTTTTGATCTCGATATTCGACGGTCGCCTGTTCGGCAGTGCGGACGACGATGTTCACGTTGATACCAGCTCGCTCCCATTGGGACTTCAGCATGGCGGAGAGCGGCGTGTTTACCTCGGAAGCAGTGATGAGCATATCGAAAGTAATACCATCGGGGTGGCCCGCTGCAGAAAGTAGTTGTTTGGCCTTTTGCAGATCTTCTTCGATTGGCTTGAGGCTTTCATTGTAGGCCCAGACCGCAGGAGTGAGAGGCCCGTTGGCAAGTGTTCCCACGCCGAAATAGATTCCGTTCAAAATGGCCTTGCGATTCAAAGAACACGACATCGCCTGGCGGATCCGAATGTCGTTGATCGGCGGCTGTGACAAGTTGAGGTTGACCTGCGTGTAGCCGGTCCCGGGGTACTGGACGAACTGCACTGCCGAATCTGTCTTTGCCGCATCAACATCTTTGGCGTCCACGAAGATCAGGTCCGCGTTGCCGCTGCGCAGGTTGGCGAACTGCACCGAGGAGTTGGGAACGATCTGAACGTCGATAGTGTCCAGGTACGGATAGTTCTTAGTTCGATAGTCAGCGAACCTCGACATTTTCAGGCTCGCATCGACAGCCCACGAATCGAGCTTGAACGGGCCAGAACCGATCGGCTTGTTCGTGAAATCGGCGCCAGCAGCTTCGGTTGGAGCCTTGGCCATAATCATCCCGGCGCGGTCCCCAAGGATGGCGTAGAGAGAAGCAGTGATGTTCTTCAACTTGAAAACAGCCGTGTTGGCGTCCGGGATTTCAACCTTGTCCACACTACTCAGGGACCCAGCCGCAAATGACTTCGTTGCCGGGTCGAGGTGGCGATCAATCGTATATTTGATGTCGTCGATGCTGGCCTTCGTACCGTCGTGGTACGTGTGGTTCATCGATGGCACGGTGAACTTCACCGTCAGGTCGTCGACCACCTCCCATTTTGTCGCTAGGCCTTCGGCGACATTGAATTTCGGATCGCTATTCACGAGGTTGTCGAAGAGACTGTACAGCCAGTGGTGGTCGTTGCCGCCGCGAGAAGTGCTCGGATCGAGGCCGGTTGGGTCACCGCTGAGAGCGACCTTTAACGTGCCGCCCTGCTTGGCGACCACGCTCGGCACCGGAGTGGCGCGGGTATCGACGGTTGCAGCCGGCCCAGTCGGATTCGCCCCACTGTCATCATCATCGTCGTCACCACAGCCCCCAAAGAGCGCCGCGCTGCCGATCAGCGCCGCCCCGCCACCGAAGCCCTGAAGTGCCCGTCGACGCGAAAATTGGTTCGGTTTCATGGATCCCTCCCGCGCGTGGCGACTTTGTCCGCCACACGACGCCCCTGTTCTACCAGCGAACGGGCCAACCGTGCCAGATGTGTTTGGGGTAGGCGGCCTACGAAAATTTCGAATCGGCCAGCTTTCGTAGGTCGCCCGGCTGACTGTCTGAAGACGGAAGGTAGAACTCGCGCAGGAACTGGAGGAAGTCTGCCACCAGCGGGTCGGGCCGAATCGCATGAGCCGCAATAACCTTCCGCTTCATATAAAAGTCGGGCAGGTTCAATGCCCGGATCCGTTCGGAAAGCTCGGGGTCCCGGGCGATGTATCCAGCCACCATCCCTATGCACTTGCCCTGGAGCACGTACGAGAGGACGCCATCGAACGACGAGTGCTCGAAGGCGCCCTCGATCGGAACACCCACAGTTCGTGCCCACTGTTCAAGGTATTTTCGGTAGGCGCTGGTTGGGCTTTGCGTTGCGACGGGGTACTTCGATAGCAAGTTGATATCCGGAGGTTCATAGTCTTCCGTTCGAATGATCATGGCGAGGGTGTCTTCGTACACCGTGGTCACCGCAAATCCGCCCGGAATCTCATCCGTGTGAAGGTCATTGAGGATGGCAACGTCGGCCTGGCCTGAACTCAGTGAGGCCAGGCCGCTGCCGATGTTCGAAGTCGTCACAGCCACGACGATGTCATTCTTCAACTGGTGATACGCACGGATCGCCGTAGGCAGCACGTGAATACTCGGTCCGTGCAGTGCCGCAATCCGCAGCTTGGCGGGGCTCCGCCGTCTTACGCCGGAGATGTCATCGTCAAGCTTCTTTCGCGCCTCGAGCGTTTGTTCTGCAAAAAGAAGGAGCCGGCTGCCGGCACCAGTCAGGTGCAAGTCCCGGCCACGAAAAGTAAGGAGCGTTGTGCCCAGTTCCTGTTCGAGCGCGCGGATCTGTCCGTGAATTGTCGTTGAACTCATGAACAGTTCGTCCGCGGTGGCGGCGTAGGAGCCCGCCCGTACCAGCGTCACGAATGATTTAAGAGCTTCGATCCTCATTTGAGCCTCCGGATCCTCGTCGCGAACGAGTTAGCCTGTGGTTCTGCGGATACTATTCGAGACTGGCAGCCAACGTTGGCGTTCCAAGTGTTCTTAACCAATCTGCGGAATTTTCGAACGCGCGCATCGAAAACCGCTGGTTGACGGGCGGCGCCAGCGATCCAGAGTATTCAGAAACACCGCCCAATCGGGGCCGTCGCCTCCAAAGGAGCTTCCCATGCCGATACCTACCGAACGCGAAGCGAAACTCGGCCCACTGAAGATACTGCCCAAGAACAGCGCTGCAGAATCGAAGGGGAGCATTCACGATGACGAGAAAGCTCGCCAAATGGGGTACCGCGGCGGACTTGTGCCCGGAGTCACCGTTCTCGGCTACATGAGCCGACTCATGCAGAATGAGTTTGGCCCACGCTGGCAGGCGGGTGGCTCCAGCTTCAAGGGGCGTCTGCGGCGGCCAGTGTACGAGGGTGCCGAGGTCACCGTCGAAGGAACGGTTGTCGAAGCACCAAGTGGGGAAAATGACAACACGGTAACGATTGAGCTCAAGGTGATTGACTCGGAAAACGTGGTGGCCGCGTTCGCACAGGCGACTTGCCACGTTTAGCGGACCACACGTTGCAGACATCGATTTCTGAGAGTAGGTGATGCATTGGAACTTCCTGAGATGAACGAACAGAACGCCCGGCCAGGAACACCTCTGACGCCATATGAAGTTGTGTATGACCGCGCCGCCATCGAACAGTACCTCGATCGAAGCGGCGAGCCTATCGATCCTTACATGCATGACGGCGAGTTAACCGTACCTCCGGGTATGTATCTGGGCGCCTATGGGCGATTGATTCACGGAACGTTCCACTACGAAGCCGGAGTGCATACCTCGTCCGAACTCACCATCAAAAAGTGTCCACCGGCGGGAACGAAAGCCATCGTTTCAGGGGAGGTGCTGAAGATGTTCGAGCGCAACGGCGACAAGTACGTCACCTTCAACGTCGTCGTTACAGACGGCGGCGGTGTCTGTGCCGCCATCGAGCACACCTCAATCTACGGGCTTCGTTCGCGCGCGTAAACCGCTTCGAGGGTCTTGGGGAACGGCGTACGACAGTAATCACGAGTCGTGGTCAGGCGAGCTGACCTCGGAAAATTGTGAGGCATGCGTCCGCCGCTCGCCCCCACAGATCACGAAACCCGCCTCATCGGGCGGGTTATCGTAAAGTAGCGGGGTATGGCGACCCCGAGCGGATTCGAACCGCCGATCTCCACCTTGACAGGGTGGCATGTTAGGCCGCTACACCACGGGGCCAGCCACTTAGAAGCGTAGTCCCACCGCCCCTCTTGGGCAAGCTTTTTCACGCTTTCGATTAGTTTACGTAACGCTCGGCCACCAGGATCACCCGGCTCGTGTAGTCCCCTCCACCGCCTGCCCGTGGTACGAAATCGCCCCCGCAGCTGATGAGCGTCACCCGCTCGTGGTAGCTATCAAGCGCAGGGAACACGTATGCGTCCATCGCACCGTTTTGAAGGTCCGTCAGCGAAACCACTGCGACCGATTTCACGGTGTAGGTATAGCTAACGCCGTTATCCATTGTCACATAAAGGGCATCATCCACTTTCGCGCTCGTGAGATAAGCGAACGGCCCGTTTCCGTAGTGGATGTAGTTGATGTGGGCCGCGAAAATGCTGTTGTTCGCCGCATAACCGGGCTGCCCGAAGCGCGCGTACCAGGCGATCTGCTCAGGGTGAGACGGGTTCTCGAACACTTCGCGCCCGCCTTCGAACGTCGTGTCACGTTTTTCAACCGGCCAGCTCGCCGAAATACCCGCGCTCTCGAGATACAGGGATGCCACTGGCCCGTTGTATGGCACAGGTCGCGGCGTCGGGGTGGGCGTCGGAACTTCTTCCGCGACGCTGAGGGCTGGCGCCACTACATGGTATTTCAGTTCAGGCTTGCCAACCGCGGATGACGCGAGCACGCCGAACCCCGCGAGGACCACGCCGGCGAGAGGAACGATGATACGGAAACGGTTCACACCCACTAGTACGACCTCGCGCCCGCTGCTGATCTCCAGAATCGCTCAAGGCTCCTCGCGAGCTGTTCTGGAGCAATCAACGGAATATTGTGGCCGATGCCCTCGAATCGTTCGAAGCCAACCGCCGGGTTCTCGCGCCGCATCTTCTCGGCGATGCGCGTTGGCACCTCGTTCGAAGCGCCACCGTGGATAAAGAGTGCGGGCAGCGAAAGGTTGCGCCATTCGGACCAGTAATTTCTCGATCGCTGGCCCGTCACGCAGCGCACAAGCGCCTCGCGGCTTGCATGCCAGGTCAGCGATCCGTCTGGATGTTCGGCGAACCGCGCGAGCATGATGCGCCGGTCGAGTTCCGTCGGCTCACGGTTGCGAAACGCGAACGCGAACAGTTCGTCCCGGCTCGCGAAGCGCTCGGGCCGCCGCTCCACCCCGGCCCTGGTCGAGTCGATGTTCGCCTGCCATTTGTCGGGGCCGATATCGACGATCGTCACACTACGAAGCAGTTCGGCCCGCCGGGATGCGACCAGCATGGCGATGCGAGCGCCCATCGAGTGCCCGACGAGGTGCGGACTGCCCCCCAGGAAGCGGATCACCGCTTCGGTATCGGCAACCATTGCCTCGGCGCTGTAGTCATCGCCCTGCACCGTTGTTTGGCCATGTCCGCGCTGATCGATGGCAACGTACCGGCGTCGGCCTGCGAGGTGTTCCACCGTCGGTATCCAGACGTCGGCCACCCCGGAAAGACCATGCAGGAAGAGGACCGTCTCGTCGCCACCACCCCACGTCAGGGCGCGGAAGCGAGAACGGTCTGCCTCAATGAACGATTCGACCGCCGCGCTCACGCCTCACCCAGGTATGAACGGCGGACGGCGTCGTCTTTTGCGAGTTCTTCGCCGGTGCCCTGGAGCGTGATGACGCCGGATTCGAGCACGTACGCTCGGTCAGCGATTTCAAGTGCCATCAGTGCATTCTGCTCGACAAGGAGGACCGTTGCACCCTGCTGCCGGATTTCGGTAATGGTCGCGAAGATCGTCTCGACAAGCAGTGGCGAAAGGCCCATCGAGGGCTCGTCGAGCAGGAGCAGCGTAGGTTTTGCCATGAGCGCACGGCCGATGGCGAGCATCTGTTGTTCGCCGCCCGAAAGCGTGCCGCCTGCCTGGTCCGCTCGCTCCTTTAGGCGCGGAAAGAGCGTGTAAGCACGGTCGAGGTCGTCCCGCAGGCTATCGTTGCGCTGGTAGCCCCCAAGGAGAAGGTTGTCGCGCACCGACATGCGGTGGAAGATGCCGCGCCCTTCGGGTACATGTGACATGCCGAGTTGCACGATCTTGTGCGGGGCAAGCTTTTCGATCGGGACGCCCTTGAATTCGACCCGGCCAGATCGCGGCTTGATGATGCCCGAGAGCGCGCGCAGCGTCGTCGACTTACCCGCACCATTCGAACCGATCAGCGTCACGATTTCGCCTTCGTACACCTCGAGCGAGATGCCCTTGATCGCTGCGATAGCCCCGTAGCCGGCCGCAAGATCCGTAACCTTAAGGAGCGGCATGGCCGCTACCTGCGATGGCGCGCGTCCCGAGGTAGGCCTCGATAACGTGCGTGTCTTTCTGGACCTGTTCGGGCGTCCCCTCCGCTATCTTGCGGCCGTAGTCGAGGACTGTAATCCGCTCACAGACGCCCATCACCACCCGCATCTGGTGTTCGATGAGGACGATCGTCGTGTCGAATTCGTCGCGAATCTGGCGAATGAGCGCGACCATCGACGCGCTCTCCTGCGGGTTCATGCCCGCCGTTGGCTCATCGAGCAGGAGGAGGCGGGGGCTGGTAGCCAGGGCCCGCGCGAGCTCGAGGCGGCGCTGGTCGCCATACGGCAGGTTCCGCGCAATCACATTTTCGCGCCTTGCGAGTCCTGCGCTCGCGAGCAGCCGCTTGGCGCGCTCGACCGCGTGGCGTTCGTTGCGGCGGGCTGCCGGCGGCTGGACGACGGCGGCTGCCACCTCTCGAAGGCCGCCGAGGATCGATTTCGGCGCATGCACTGCTGTGAAAGCGCGCCGAAGGACCGGAGAACTGATCCGCCGCGATGGGATGTCGTGGCCGTCGCCGCGGCCGATCCGCGAATGGCTTGCAACGAGCACGTTCTCGACGGCGGTCATGTTCGAAAAGAGACGAATGTTCTGGAATGTGCGCGAAACCCCGGCCGCGGAGATGACGTGCGGCAAGAACCCGTCGATGCGGTCGCCCGAGAGCCAGACTTCACCACTCGTCGGGGTGTAGAAGCCCGTAAGACAGTTGAAAAGCGTCGTCTTGCCCGCTCCGTTCGGTCCGATGAGGCCGTGGATTTCGCCCGCTGGGACGTTCAGCGAGACATCGCTGAGCGCCGCCAGGCCCTGGAACTGCATGCCAAGGTTGCGGACGTCGAGTTCGCCGGCCGCCATCAGGCCACCCCCTCGGGTTCCTGGTACTCAGCGTCGAACTCGAGTTCGCGCCGACGGCTTGGGAACAGGCCCGAAGGTCGCAGTGCCATCACGATCACCAGCAGCGCGCCGAACACGATGAACCGGTACATGGCCAGCTTCTCCCCCCAATCTTCCGCAGGCGGGAGCTTCCCGATGTCGGCGAACGAAATCGCGTTGAAGCCATCGATCACCGTGTTCAGCAGATCCCGCAGCCATCCGAACTTCTGGAGCAGTTCGGCCGTCTCCTGGAACTGGAGGAGTTCGGGGACACCGATAAGCAGCACCGAACCGGCGATAACACCCGAGGTATTGCCCATCCCGCCGATGATCACGAGGCCGAGGACGTTGATGCTGACGATCAATCCGAACTGCTGTGGCGCAATGAAGTCAATGAACGGTGCGTAGATCGCGCCGCCAAGCGCCCCAATCGATGCCCCCATCGCGAACGCCATCAGCTTGTATCGCGTCGTGTTAATGCCCATCCCTGCGGCCACATCCTCATCCTCGCGGATCGCTTCCCATGCGCGCCCAATCTTCGAATCGCGCAGCCGCGAGGTCACGAACCACACCAGTAACGCCGCAAGCAAGATCATCACGAAGAACTTGCGCACATTGTCGACTTCGCCGAAGCCGTAGCTCGGGCGTTCGATCTCGAAAATACCGGAGGAACCGCGGGTGATGTCGTTCAGGTTGAGCGCGAGGATCCGGATGATTTCGCCGAACCCTAGCGTCACGATCGCGAGATAGTCGCCGCGTAGCGGGAGCACCGGCAATCCCAGCATCAGCCCAACGCTCGCGCCGATGAGCACCGCCAGCGGTAACAGTATCCAGTAGTTAATGACGCCATCGACCGACGGTGAAATTGGCGCGCCCCAGATAGCGACCACATACGCGCCGGTAGCGAAGAACGCCACGAAACCGAGGTCGAGCAGTCCGGCGAGTCCAACCACCACGTTCAGGCCCATGCCCAGCGTGGCGTAGAGCGTCACCAGGAAAAGCACGCGAATCCACGTGTCATCGAGGAGCGCAAGGCCCGTGAGTCCGACCACCAGGAAGATCAGTGCGTGCGCCCACTCGGGGAGGTGCGGAAGCCGCGATCTGAACTCACGCACGTTTCGTCTCTACCTTCCCGAAAATCCCATTCGGACGAAAGATCAGGACAAGCACGAGAAGACTGAAAGCGACCACGTCCTTCCACTGGTTCGGCAGGTTGACGCCGGGGATCTCGTTGAGCAGCTCCCGTCCGATCGTCTCCGTGAGGCCGAGGAAGTATCCACCGATGACCGCCCCCTGGATGCTGCCAATGCCGCCGAGCACGGCCGCCGTGAACGCCTTCACCCCGGGGACGAAGCCCATGCTTCCCCGGATCGAGGTGAAGAACAGGCCGTAAAGCACGCCCGCCACCCCCGCCATAATCGCGCCAAGGGCGAACGTCACCACGATCGCCCGGTTCACATCGATGCCCATCAGCGACGCGTTGTCGCGGTCCTCCGCCACTGCCCGGATGCCGCGCCCGAGCTTCGTCCGCTGGATGAACCACCACAGGCCCATCATCATCGCGAAGGACGAGACCATCAGGAACAGCTGCAGGTAGGAAACGCTCAACGGTCCGAGGTCGAGGTTGCCGGCCGGGAAAATGGTCGGGTAGAACTTCGACCTGCCCGAGAGGAAGCCATCATCCACCAGATGGCTCAGCATGACACTCACGCCAATCGCGCTGATGAGCGGCGCCAGCCTGGGCGCGTTGCGCAGCGGCCGGTAGGCGATCCGTTCGATCGCGACGGCCGTCACCATTGAGGCGGCCGATGCGGCGATCAACGCGAGGACCAGTGCGAGCGCAATCATCCCGCCCGAAATATCGTCGCCGCCCATCGAGACGAGGACACCGTAGCCCGCGAACGCGCCGATCATAAAGACTTCGCCGTGGGCGAAGTTAATCAGCTGCAACACCCCGTAAACCATCGTGTAGCCCAGGGCAATAAGCGCGTAGATGCTGCCCGTTGTCATCCCGTTGACGAACTGATCGGCCCAGAATTCGGCTGAAGTGAGAAAGATGACCGTCATGGCCGGTCTCCGTTTTGGATATCCGACAAAAACGGGAGAGGTGGCATATTCAGCCGCCTCTCCCGCATTGAAGTCACTGCGCGAGCGGAAGGATTACTTCTTGCCCGCTTCGAGTTGGACGTACTTGCCGCCTTCGACCTTGAAGAATCGGACGACGCCGCCTGCGCGGTTGCCGTTATCACCGAATTCAATCTTGCCGGAAGCGCCTTCGAAGTTGCTGTCCTTGATCGCTTCGTTCAGCTTCTTCAGGTCGACTTCGATCTTGCCATCCTTCTCCACGGCGACCTTTTCGAGCGCCTTGATGATGGCGGTCGCGGCGTCATACGCCTCAGCGCCGAAGGTGGCGGTATCGGCGTCGCCCTTAAAGAGCTTCGCGAACTTGTCCTTGTAGGTGTCGAACTGCGAACCGGTCGTGCCCGGCAGAGCCAGGTAGGCGCCGTCCGCGGCGGCCTTCGCGCCCGTGATGAGTTCGTCGTTCTTGATGCCATCGCCGCCGATGTACGGGATCTCTTTCAGGTCGGCCTCGGCCCGGAGCTGCGTCAGGAACGGCGTCGCCTCGGCATAGAACCCGGCCTGGTAGATCACGTCCGGCTTGGCATCCTTGATGTTCGCGATGATCGACTTGAAGTCGGTCGTCTTCTTCTCGTAGCCCGCCGGGGTGCCGACGATCTCGCCGCCGTCTTCCTTGAAGTACTTCTGGAATTCCGCCGCGAGGTCCTTTCCGTAGTCATCGGTATCGAAGACAACGAAAGCCTTCTTCGCACCGAGGGTGTCATGAGCGAACTTCGCCTGCGCCTTTGCCTCGTCCGAGTTGAGAACCGGGACGCGGAAGAAGGTCACATAGGGGCCTTCAGCGCGGGTCGGCGAAGTAAGGTCGCCGGCGGTTGCCGAAGGAGAAATGTGCGTGATGCCCGCATCATCGAAGGTCTTCAGTGCGGCACGCGTACCGCCCGAACAAATCGGGCCAACGGCAGCGACGACTTTCGCCTTGATCAGGCGGTCGGCCGCAGCAGGGCCGCCTTCCGGTGTGCAGAGGTCGTCTTCACGGACCCACTTGATTGCGTGGCCCTTGATTGTGACGCCATCGCCGGCGGCCTCAGCCGAATCCGCGATCGGGATGCCGAGTCCGGCCGTGTCGCCCGTCAATGCGCTGGAAATACCGATCGGAATTTCAGCGTCGTACGTAACGACTTTGGCCTTGTCCAGTCCGGCAGTCTTGTAACCGGCGTCGGTGAAGCCACTGCCGCCAGTGTCGCCGCCGTCATCGTCATCGTCGTCGCCGCTGCAGGCGACGGCCAGTACGGCCACAAGCGCTACAAGCGCCATCAGCCAGGTCCACTTGGACCACATTCCCCTGTCCCTCATTGTTACTCCTCCCGCGTCCTTTACCGATTGATCCTTACCGCTTGGTAGGTGTCATCGAACAGTACGCAGACGGCGGGATGGTAGGTTTCATTCAAGGTAGGGTCAAGAATTTCGAAAGGCGCCCGCGATGGGCGCCTTACGCGATTTCAAGGTCTCCTGGCCCGTTCGCTCAGTCGCCGGTCGGATAGCCTGCCTGCACCCAGGCCTGAGTGCCGCCCTCGACGTTGTACAGCGGCAGTTCACTGACTCCAGCCGCAGTCGCAAACTCGGCCGCAAGAGCGCTCCGCGCCCCCGACTTGCAGATGAACAGCACTTCTTTGCCGTCGGCGAACTCGCGAAGCTGCTTCGCCTCGCCGATCACGGTGTTTACCGGGATCAGCCGAACGCCTTTGGCATGCACTTCGACGTATTCGTCCGGTTCCCGCACATCGACCATGACGGCCTCGCCCTTGTCGAGCTTTTCTTTCGCTTCGGCGACAGAGATTCGAGTGAACGGTTCGCGAGGGTCTTTCGTTGCCAATGGTGTCTCCTGAATTGTTGACCAAGTTGGTAGACAATATCGTAGCAACTGCGCGCGCTTGCCGCCACCAGCCGCCCCGATGCAGACTCGAACCATGACTGGTCCACTCGGTCTCGATGAATCAACCCTCCTTGCGGAATGGGCGCGCCGCGTCCGCGCCAACAACGCCCAGGCCGAACGCTTCCGTGAGGCAAGCGAACGCCCCGACTTCTACGCTTCGATAGCGACAAGCTTCAAAGCCGATCCACGCCGGACGAATGAACCGGCCCTCGATGTCCTTCGCGGCATGGTCGCGAAAGGTGAAACATGGCTCGATATCGGCGCCGGTGGCGGACGCTATGCGCTCCCGCTCTCCCTCGCCGGCGCCAACGTCATCGCGCTCGATCCTTCGCCCGGAATGCTGAACGTCCTCAAAGAGGCGTCCGCCGAGTTCGATGTCCCCGGCGTGACCACCATCAACTCCCGCTGGCCCACGGAGAACCCTCCCCGGGCCGACGTTTCGTTCATCTCCCATGTGAGCTACGACATCGCCGAGATCGGTCCGTTCCTCGATGCCATGGAAGCGGCTGCCAGTCGTGCATGCGTCGCTGTCCTCCTGGCGGAGGCGCCTTCCTCCGCGGCCGCGCCGCTCTGGCCCGCCGTACATGGTGAGTCCCGGGAACTCCTCCCCGCCCTGCCGGAATTCCTCGCTTTGCTCCTCGCGCGCGGGAAGGTCTTTAGCGTCTGGCTGGGCGAACGCGAACCCGCCGGGTATCCCTCGCTTGAATCCATCGAGGGGTTCGCGTTGCAGCAGCTGTTTGTCGAACCGGGCGGCCCCGGCGCAACGCGAATGCGCGAAGCTCTGCCGAAACTCGCCACCGAACGCGATGGCCGCTTCTTCCTCACCGACAAACAGGTGACGCTCGGGATCGTCAGTTGGAAACCGTAGAAAAGCCCGAGGACGACGGTTTTCTTCGAGCGGCGGCGCCATTGCGAGAAGTCCGCCAATCGATGCACGCCGGATTGAATACCCTCCAGGTGGCCGCAACCGCGATCACCACCGCGGAGTCGCGTTTCGCGCTGGCCTCGCTCGATGCGGCCATGGAATACCTCCGCGAGCAACTCCTGCCAGGCTGCCGTGCCGAGGAAGCAACGATCTTCGCCGCCTTCGAAAGCGTGACCGGTGCGCCGAATGCCTGCCGCGTCATGCGCGCCCAGCACACGTCGATACTGCGCATGGCCGGGGATCTCGCCCAGGTGGTGGAAGCAGCCCAGGTCGCTGGCGACCTCGCAGAGTACGCGAAATACCTCCAGCCACTGCTCTTCGGCCTCTATGCCCTGTGCCGGGTTCACCTCGAAAGCGAAGACGAAGCCTATGTCGCCACCCTCGAGGCGATGCTCAGTCACCACCAGGTGGTGACACTCGCCGGGCAGTTCGAACTTGCCCTCGGTCGTGGCTCCGAACCGGGGGAGTGATTCCCCAATCCCTCACGTGAGCGTAAACTTCGGCGGCATCACACAAGAGGCAGGTACGCACCCCTATGGCGGGAAAACTCGAAGGCAAAACAGCCATCATCACCGGCGCTGGCCGCGGCATCGGTCGCGAAGTCGCGCTCCTTTATGCCAAAGAAGGCGCTAAAGTCATCGTCAACGACCTCGGCGTCTCCGTCGATGGTGAAGGCAAGGACAATTCTCCAGCCGCCAAGACCGTCGCCGATATCAAGGCCGCCGGCGGCGAAGCGATTGCCAACTTCGGCGACGTTTCCGATATGGACCAGGCCGAAGACCTCGTGCGCACGGCCCTCAACGAATGGGGACAGCTCGATATCCTCGTCAACGTCGCAGGCATCCTTCGCGATCGCATGATCTTCAACATGACCGAGGAAGAGTGGGACGCGGTCGTGCGCGTGCACATGAAGGGTACGTTCGCAACCAGCCGGTTCGCTTCCATCCACTGGCGCCAGGCACGCAACGGTGGCCGGATCATCAACTTCACTTCCGGCTCGGGCCTTTTCGGCGCCCCGGGTCAGCCGAACTACGCAGCCGCCAAGATGGGCATCTGGGGCCTCACCCTCAGCTGCGCCCGCGCCCTCGGCCGCTACGGAGTGACCGCGAACTCCATCGGGCCCGGCGCCGCCACCCGCATGACCGATACCGTGCCTACGGAGCGTGCCCAGGGTGGCGCCACTCGCGTGGTCGCCGATGATGCCGCTGGCACCGAACGCGATCCCGCGAACATCGCTCCCCCGCTCGTCTACCTGGCCAGCGAAGAGGGCGGCTGGATTAGTGGGCGCTGCTTCGGCGTCCGCGGCTACAGCATCACCCTCTACAACAACATCGCGCCGCAGGCCGTCCTCCAGGGCAACAAAACCTGGACCACGGACGAGCTCTCGAAGCTGATGCCGGCAACCTTCAAGCAGTTCATCCAGCCCATCGCCTAATCTCAGGCGACCACCACACGAACCGAACGGCCCGCAGCAACGCGGGCCGTTTCGTGTGACACCGTCGAGGCGCCCTCGCTACAGCCGGGAGTACGACCACCCGCCTTCAATCACTTCCAGCCCGTTGTACGGCTCCACCCCGTGAAACGGGCGTGGATCGCTATCGAAAACCATCGGCAACCAGAGGCGATCACCGGTCCACATCGGCAACTCTCCCGCCAGCAGCTTCGAAATCGGCACCCAGTGGAGTTCGCCCTCCGCATTCGATTCGGACGGCGTCCCACTCCAGCCATCAATTAGGAAGACGAAGCCGAACCAGCCTTCACGGTCGTTCCCGAAACCGGGCCAGCTGAGCGTTCCCCGCAGCCGGAGCGAACTAACCTCGATGCCCGCTTCTTCGCGAACCTCGCGAGCGATGCAGGCGGCGATATCCTCGCCCGCCTCCATCTTCCCGCCGAGCCCGTTGTACTTACCGTACGCGTGGTCCGCGGGGCGCGCATTGCGGTGAACCATCAACACCGATTCGCCATCGGTGCTGAGGACATATCCGAGCGTCGCGAGGACGGGTGCGTGGACCACGCGTGGCTGCGCCTATCGGCTCTTGAACTGTGGCTCGCGCTTTTCAACGAATGCGCGCGGGCCTTCGCGTGCATCTTCCGAAGACTGCGCGACGAACATCGCCATCTGCGCGAAATCGAGGTGTTCATCGAACGAAATGTTCGCCGACCGGTAAACGAGCTTCTTCGTCAGCTGAACCGCGACACCGGGACCCTTCGCGATCTGCTTCGCGTATTCGGTCACCCGTGGCATCAGTTCGGAAGGATCGTAGACCGCGAGGAGGTAGCCCATTTCGAGCGCCTCGGCCGCCGTGAACAGCTTGCCCGTCCACATCATGTCGAGGGCACGCTGCGTGCCGACGATGCGGGGGAGCGTATAGGTGCCCCCGTCGCCCGGAACAAGGCCCATCCGAACATAAGTCATGCCGATGCGTGCCGTGCTACTTGCGAACCGGATATCGGCCATTGTCGCCATGTCCATGCCCGCCCCCGCAGCGGCACCGTTGATTGCGGCGATGTACGGCTTCTCGAGCTGGATCAGGGCGCGCGGGATCGGGTGCACCCGGTCGCGCAGGCTGTGACGGCGGTCCGCCACCGACGCCTCGGTCCGCAGCACGCCTGAACCCCCGGCCTCGGCCGCAACGTTCATTCCGCTGCAGAACCCGCGGCCCGCGCCGGTGATGATCACGGCGCCAACGCCACGGTCGGCGTCAGCTTTGTGGATCGCATCCGCCCACTCGGTCAGCATCTGGTCATCGAACGCGTTCAGGCGCTCGGGCTTGTTCAGCGTGATGGTCGCGACGCCATCGCTGACGTCGTACAGGATCGCTTCATAAGTCACAGGGGAATCCCTCGGTTCAGTGTGAGTGCATTCTAACCACGGGCCGCCACTTCCGCCCCGCCGCCGCTCATCGGACACAACCCACAGGCCGCCAGCAATCGCGCCGCTCCGCCTACGTCTGCCGGTAGGCTCGGTGCCGCATCACGATGCTCTGGAGAATCCCAAGCGAGATGAACAGGCTCACCAGCGACGAGCCTCCCTGGCTAACGAACGGCAGCGGGATGCCCGTGACCGGGAACACACTCAGGTTTACCGCGATGTTAATCACGGTCTGCATCATGATTAACATAACTATTCCGACGGCCACAAGCTGTCCCGCCGTATCCCCCGCGATCTGCGCCGCTCGGATGCCGCGCATCAGCAGGAGGATGAAAATACCCATCACCGTCACGCAGCCAACGAAACCAAACTCCTCACTGAGGAGGCTGAAGATGAAGTCCTTCGTGGCCACTTTCAGGTAGCCGAGCTGCGTCTGATCACCGTTTGTGAAGCCCTTGCCGAGAAGCTGCCCCGAACCAACCGCGATCTTCGATTGGTTCACGTTGTAGCCGTCGCCAAGGGGATCTTCCTGCGAATCGACGAGCACGGCGACGCGATCCACCTGGTATTCCGCCAGTGCAAACGTCCAGAGGAACGGCAGCACGGCGATGAACAGCGCAGCCATCACAAACAGGTGGCTCCGGTTTGCGCCGGCAACCACAACGATCCCGATCCAGATTGCGAAGAAGACGAGGCTCGTGCCAAGGTCCGGCTGGATAAAAACAAGTCCCGCAACGGGCGCGACGATAACCAGCGAAATCAGCAAGGCGCGAAGGTCGCGTGCATCGCCGCCGTGTTCGCTGAAGAAACGCGCGAGTGCCAGGATCGTCGCCAGCTTTGCAAATTCCGATGGCTGCACCTGCACCGGGCCGAGGTCGAACCAGCGAGTCGAACCACCGACCGTTTGTCCGATGGCGAGGATGGCGACGAGCGACAGAATCCCGAGTCCATAGAGCACCCATGCGTAATGCGTGAGGTAGTGATAGTCGATTTTTGAAATCAAGAGCATGCCAGCGAAGCCGATGCAGGCGAAAATCACCTGCTTGAACACCGGGCTCGAGAAGCTGGTGATTGGGCCGCTGTAGAACGAAAGCGATCCGCTGTAAATCAGCAGCAGGCCGATGGCGACGAGGGCGAGTGCCGCAAGGATCATCACGTAGTCGAAGCGATCCCACCCGCGCCAGACACTCGTTCCGGCGCGGGCCCTGCCCCCATAGCCGCCGTAAGTGACGCTGCTCATTTACCGATATTCTCGAAGTAGTATTTGAGGATCTTCGCCGCGACCGGGGCCGCATGGGTGCCGCCGATCCCCTTATCGAAGTAGACCGTCACAACTACTTCGGGGTTGTTGTACGGTGCGAACCCGGTGAACCACGCGTGCTGCGTCCATGTCTCCGTGGGCGCGTCGTAGTACTCGGCGGTACCGGTCTTGCCGGCCACGCTGACGTTCGGGAGCTGCGCCAGAACGCCCGCCCCGTACTGCACCGAACCGAGCATTCCTTCCGCAACCACCCGTGCGTTCGCCTCGGACATCCCCACTGCCTGGTACTCAGGCTGAATCTTCCGGACCGTCTTGCCATCCGGACCAACGATCTCGCTCACAATGTGTGGGGTAACGAGCTGGCCGCCGTTAGCGATGGCGGCCGTCATCCGCGCCACCTGGAGCGGTGTCGCCAGTACGTCGCCCTGGCCGATGGCCGTGTTGTAGTCATCGCCGATGAACCATTCGTTCTCGCCCTTGTCAAAGCCGGGACCGACCTTCGTACGCTTCTTCCATGCCGGGTCTGGTACGCGGCCAACGCTTTCGCCGTAAAGGTCGACGCCGGTCGGACCGCCAAAGCCGAAGCGCCGTGCCCACGTGGCGAGAATGGCGCCGGAGTCCTCCGGGTTCTTGCCCAGGCCTTTGATCGTCGAGTTGTCGCCGCCGGCAGTTAGGAACATGAAAACGTTGGACGACCAGGCGAGTGCCGATCGCACGTCCAGCACTTTGTCGTGGCATGTCCAGTCGGGATACGTGTAGATGACGTCGTTCTCGCCCGTTATCTCCAGGCTGCAGCCAACGTAGTGGCTGGTATTCGGCGTGATGTTGCCCTGCTCGAGGCCGGCGGTGGAGGTCACAATCTTGAACGTCGAACCGGGGGCGGCAGCGCTTAGCGCTTTGTTCGTGAGCGTGTGCGTCGCGTCGTCGTTCTGCAGTGCTTCCAGCTCGTCGGGTCGAACCTTGCTTTCCGCCCAGATGTTGTTGTCGTAAGTCGGGATCGAAACCATCGAGAGCACTTCGCCCGTGTTCGGGTTCATGACCACGGCCGCGGCCTCGCGCGAGATGCCGTAGGCCGAACTGGGCAACGAATCCTGCAACAACTCGGCCACGTAGCGCTGCAGGTCCGCATCGATCGCCAGCTTCAGGCTGTTGCCCGGCACCGGGTCGCGCGATTGCAGTGCCGTGATCTGTTTCCCAAAGGCATCCTGTTCGACGGCGCTAAAGCCAACGGTGCCACGAAGGTCCGATTCGTACCGTGCCTCGAGCCCATCCTTGCCAATCGGCTCATTGAACTGGTAGCCCAGACCCTGGAGCCGTGTCGCATCCTCCTGGAACTGCGGCCCGATGTAACCGAGGATGTGGCTGAACTCGTTGCCCAGGTAGTGGCGCCCGGGCGTGATCTCGAGCGAGACCCCGGGCATCTCCGCGGCGACTTCGTCCAGCGCGAGCGCCTGCTCCTTGGTCAGGTTGTCGGCAACCTTGATCGCGATGTAGCCCTGGCCGGCCGCCTCCGCATCTTCGATTCTCGTCTGGATTGCGAGCGACGAGGTGCCCGTAAGTTGTTCGAGCTTGAGATAGATCTTGAACCGCATTTCTGTCCAGTTTTCGTACTGGTCTGCGCTTGGCAATGCTTCGGGCAGCACGTTCGCGGAATACACGCCGACGTTCTCCACGAGCGGCTCACCATTGCGATCCATGATCAGGCCGCGCGTCGGAAGGATGTTCTTCTGCACGATGTGGTTTTCGCGCGAACGCTCGGCGTAACTCGCCCCATCGACGATCTGCATTTTGCCGAGGCGCACAGCGAGGAGCAGGAAGAGCAAGATGACGGCAACACGCAAAATCCCCAGGTTGCCGTGGGGACGATTCCGGCTCGTTCCGCCGGGTGCTCGGAAGCCTTCGTCCAGGATGCTCATAAGCTTGAGTAGTACCCGCCGCGTGAAAGCGACATCCCTTGCCCACTCCATCCTAGGAGGCGAAGGGGTATGTACACCAAGGTTAATAAGGAAAGGTCAAGTAACAGGCCTGGCAGCAGCACGTGGAAAACGATGAGTCCCAGCGAAGCATCGGCGCCGCCGAGGATGCTCCCCAGCACGAGCAGACCGCGCGCCCAGACCCCTGTCGCACCGAAGGCTAGCGCCGTCCGCGCGTAGTGATTCAACGGAATAGGGGATTCTTCGAGGTACAGCCCGAGGGGCAGCAGCGGCAGGTAGGCGAGCACCAGCAGTCCGGGCTCCCGGTTCGAAAGGAACCCATACGCAATTGCGGCGATGGGCACACAGAGCATCGCTCGTTTTGGCGAACTGAATGCGGCGATCAGAATGAGCGTGAGCAGCACGAAATCGAAAACGACGTACCCCACGGGAAAGAGCGGAGCGATCGTGACCTGGGCGATCGCCGCGAAAATCGTCGCGACAACGGCCCCAAGCCCCTTCAATTCGTTAGCCCCAGTGTCTCCGGGATGAAGTCGGTCCGGACGAGGACGTTCTCCGCCGTGCCGACGCGTACGCCGGGCTCGATCGTTACCTTCTTGTACAAATCCTGGCTCGTCCCCGAAACCGATGCCACCCGCCCGATGGGGAGCCCTCGCGGGTAGCCCCCGCCCAGCCCCGCCGTGACCACGAGGTCGCCAACCTGCACTTCACCCTGCACCAGGTCGAAAGCAAGCCCCCGGTTCGGCGTCCCCTTGATGCTGCCGTCGGCGCCTGTGCCCTGGATCTCAGCACTGACGGTGCTCTGGGTATCGGTGATCAGGCGGACAAACGAGTTCGTGCTCGTTACCTTCGTAACTTTCCCCATCAGGGTTCCCTTCGTCGAAACGACGATCATGCCCTCCTGGATGCCGTCGCCGCTCCCACGGTTGATTGTCACCACATCGGTAAACGGGGAAGCATCGCGGTGGACGATATCGGCCGCCTTGTAGCGAACCGATTTGTCACCCTCGGTCAGCGCGAGCGCTTCACGCAGACCCTTGATGTCCTCGGCGTTCTGCTGCAGTTCGCCGACCTGGTTCCGCAGATCTTCGTTCTCGAGCCGGAGCCGGTTATTTTCGTCACGCAGGCTGCCGATTTCGCCGGCGCTCGAAAGCACGGAGGCGACCGGTCGGAACGTCCCGTCGAGGACGCGTTCCACCGGGGATGTCACCCGCAGGAATAGGCCCTGGAACGGAGTCAGGACACCCAGTTGCCCGGCCAGCGCGAGGATTAGCGCGAGCCCGATCATCGAAGCGACCCAGAGTTGATACCGTTGGAAGATCAGCATGTGACCACCACGGGGCGTGCCCCGATGCTAGCGCCCTTGCCGCCGCGATGCGAGTTGGGACTGCACTTTGTTCAGAAGTTCCGTTTCCTCCAGCACTTCCCCGGCTCCGCGAACCACGCAAAGCAGCGGGTCCTCCGCGACGTAGACCGGAAACCGCGTTTCCTGGCTGAGGCGGCGGTCCAACCCGCGCAACATCGCCCCGCCGCCCGCCAGCGCAATGCCGTGGGCCATCAGGTCGCTCACGAGTTCTGGCGGCGTCACCTCGATCGATGATCGGACGGCTTCGACGATTGCGCTGATGGAACCCGCGAGCGCGTCGCGGATTTCGACCGTGCTCACTTCGACCGCCTTTGGTAGCCCTGTCGCAAGGTCGCGCCCTCGAATGTCGATCGATTCCTCCGGGTCGAGCGGCGCCGCCGAGCCGGCCAGTTTCTTGATTTCCTCCGCCGTTCGCTCGCCAATAAGAAGGTTATGCACCTGGCGCGCGTACGCGATAATGTCCTGGTCCATCTCGTCGCCGGCAACGCGGATCGAGGTGCTGACCACCATGCCGCCGAGCGAGATGATCGCTACCTCGGTGGTGCCACCGCCGATATCCACGATCATGCAGCCGGCAGCCTCCATCACGGGAAGGCCCGCGCCAATCGCAGCGGCCATCGGCTCTTCGATGAGGAAGCAACTGCGCGCGCCGGCGTTCAAGGCGGCATCGTGTACTGCCCGTTTTTCTACCTCGGTAACCCCGCTCGGGATGCCCACCACCACCCGTGGCTGGGCCAGGAAGCTCCGGTCATGCACTGCCCGGATGAAGTAGCTCAGCATCTTCTCCGTGACTTCGAAGTCCGAAATCACGCCGTCACGGAGGGGGCGCACCGCGATGATATTCGCTGGTGTCCGCCCCACCATGCGCTTCGCCTCTGCCCCGATGGCAAGGATCTTTTTCGTCGTCCTGTCGATGGCGACCACCGACGGCTCGTCGATAACAATGCCTCTGCCCTTGACCATCACGAGGGTGTTCGCGGTGCCGAGGTCGATCGCAATGTCGTGCGAGAGAAAGCCGAACAGGCCGTTGAGCGGATTAAAAAACGCCAATGGCGAAAACCTGCAGTCATGGAAGCCGCCCTCGTTGCCGCTGGCAGCCTTCAGAGTATACGCGCCATAACCCGGTGCGGCGAGCCTCACTTAGTTTGTGGTTGGCATTTGGATCAGACCGTTTCTTAAGCGTCTAACGTAGCTTCGAACCCGCCCGGACCCTCGCTCACCAACCGGATAAACTCCTCTTCCGTGATCATGCGCGTCCCGAGCTTTTCCGCCTTCTGCGCCTTCGTCCCTGCCTCGGCGCCCACTACCAGGAAGTTCGTCGCCTTCGTAATCGACGACCCAACCTTGCCCCCCAGCGCCCGGACCTGGTCCTCCGCTGCCGCTCGCGACATTGTTTCGAGGCGACCCGTGACGACGATGGTGAGCCCATCGAGGATGCCTCCCTCGGGCGCATTGGTTTCATGGACCGGGTCGATGCCGCAGCTGATGAGGCGTTCAACGAGCTCCCGGTTCGCTTCGATTTCGGTCCATGCCACGATGCTTTTCGCGACGATCGGCCCAATGCCGTCGATGGCCTGGAGTGCCTCGCCGTCCACCGCGAGCAGCCCCCCGAGGCGGCCGATGTGATTGGCCACAAGGCGGGCCGTTTCCCCGCCAACGTGGCGAATCCCGAGCGCCAGCAACACGTTGACCAGCGACCGTGACTTGCTCGCTTCGATCCCCCGAAGGAGGTTCTGTGCCCCCTTCTCTTTGATCCCGGGCAGCGAAAGGAGCGCCTCCTCCGTCAGGGTGTAGATGTCAGCAACGTCTTTCACGAGTCCCGTTTGGAAGAGGGTGTAGGCCATTTTCTCGCCGATGCCCTCGATATCCATCGCCCCCCGGCTTGCAAAGTGTTCGATAGAGCGCACAGCCTGAGCGGGGCACTGGGGATTGGGGCAGTAGTAAGCGGCCTCATCTGGATCGTGAAAGACCGGTGTTCCGCACGATGGGCAGACGGCAGGCATCGCGAATTCGTGCTCTGCCTCCGTGCGCAGGCTCAGGACAGGCCCCACCACCTGCGGAATGACCTCGCCCGCACGTTGGACGATGACCGTATCCCCGGCGCGAATGTCCTTGCGGTGGATGTCGCCTTCGTTATGAAGAGTCGCCATCGAGATGGTCGCGCCGCTGATCACCACCGGCTCGAGCACAGCGAAGGGTGTGAGCACCCCCGTACGCCCAACGTTAACGGCGATTTCGCGCAATTTCGTCGTCCGTTGTTGCGGTGGGAACTTAAACGCGGTTGCCCACCGCGGTTCGCGCCCGACATAACCCAGTAAGTCCCAGTCACGCGTGTCATCGATCTTCAGGACAACACCATCGATGTCGTAGTCGAGCCGCTCCCGCTGCTTGCCCCACCATTCGATGCGCTCGTGCGTGTCGGCCAGTCCGCTATGCAGGTGAACTTCGGGATTGATGTTGAACCCCATCGCGCGCAACCATCCGAGCGTTTCGTAGTGGCTGTCCGGCCGCGTACTCTCGCACCAGCCCAGCTGGTAGATGAACATCGCCAGTGGCCGCGAAGCTGTCACCGCCGGGTCCTTCTGGCGAACCGAACCGGCGGCCGCGTTGCGTGGGTTGGCATAGAGCGAAAGCGGCCGGCGGCCGGCCTTCTCCCGCTCAAGGTTTTCATTCCCGATAGCCGCGTTCATCTGCTCGAAGCCGCTCTTCGACATATACACCTCGCCGCGAACCTCGAACCGGGCCGGGAATTCTCCGCGCAGGACGTTGGGGATAGTCGTCACGGTGCGCAGGTTCTCCGTCACGTTCTCGCCCTGGCGGCCGTCGCCGCGCGTGGCGCCCTGCACGAATCGGCCGTTCTCGTAGACCAGCGAAATGGCCAGGCCGTCGATCTTCGGTTCGGTGGTGATGGCGAACGACTCGCTTTCGAGGCGTTCCGCCGCGCGCCGGTGCCACGCTGCGAGGTCGTCGTCACTGAAGCAGTTCGAGAGCGAGAGCAACGGCACCCGGTGTTCCACCGTTTCGAACGTGGTGAGGGGCGCTGCGCCCGTGCGCTGCGTGGGCGAATCGGGCGTGATCAGTTCGGGAAACTGGCGCTCAAGCGTCCGAAGTTCGTTCATGAATTCGTCGTAGACCGCGTCGGGAATCTCCGGCGAGTCCGCCTCGTAGTAGAGGCGGTTGTGATAGTTGATGAGGGAGCGAAGCTCTTCGCTGCGAAGGCGAGCCTCATACTGGGAAGGCGGCGGCACTGCTTCGGGCATAACCCGAAAAGTATAGCGAGCCGCGGTTCCACGGCTCATCCGTACGCGTCACATTTCGTCGTAAATCGACACGCGACCCGGGACAATCGACAATCATCGGGTGAAGACCGGACGCGTGGTTGTTATCGACTATGACGCAGGGAACCTGCGCAGCGTCGCGCGCGCCCTCAGCCACGTCGGCGCCGATCCCGTCGTAAGCGCCGATCCCGACGACATCCTTGCGGCTGCCGCTGTGGTGTTGCCCGGTGTCGGCGCCGCGGCCGATACGATGCTAAAGCTGACCGAACGTGGCCTCGTCGATCCCATCCGCGAATATATCGCCGCCGGCCGGCCATTCCTCGGCGTCTGCATGGGTCTCCACGCCCTCCTCGAACGTTCCGATGAGGGCGGCGGACAGGAGTGCCTCGGCGTGCTTCCCGGCGAGGCGCGACAATTTGTAGCTGCCCCGGGCCGCAAAGTCCCGCACATGGGCTGGAACACCGTGGAGTGGATGCGCGATCACCCATTCACCAACGGCGTCCCCAGTGGCAGCTACTTCTACTTCGTCCACAGTTATTACGCGCATACCGAGGAACCCGGCATCGCCCTCGGCGTGACCGAGTACGGGGACGACTTTGCGAGTGTTCTCGCCAGTGGCTACGTTGTAGCCACACAGTTCCACCCGGAAAAGAGCGGCCCCGACGGGCTCCGCCTGTATCGCAACTTCGTCGATTGGGCCCGTGACGGTGAGCCCGTGCCACTGCCTGCGGCCGCCGTGTCAGCCTCAGCATGAGCTTCGAGGTCATCCCCGCGATTGACCTGCGCGGGGGTCGCTGCGTGCGGCTCCTGCAAGGCGACTATGCGAAGGAGACCTCCTATTCCCATGACCCGGTGAGCGTGGCAAAACAGTGGGCCGAATTGGGCGCGCCCCGTATCCACGTTGTTGACCTCGATGGTGCGAAGGATGGCGCCCCCGCCCAGTCGAGCGTGATGGAGCAAATTTGCCGCGCGGTCTCGGTGCCGGTCGAGGCCTCCGGAGGCATGCGGAGTCTCCAACACGTTGCCGCTGCGCTCGGATATGGGGCAACGCGAGTTCAACTGGGGAGCGCTGCGGTGACGGATCCTCAACTGGTGAAGGACTCCGTGAACCGCTTTCCTGGCGCCATCGTCGTCTCGATCGACGCCCGCGAGGGTATGGTCCAGACAGACGGCTGGCTGGCCGCAAGCACCGTCCGTGCGATCGACCTCGCACGCGAAATGGCGACTGCGGGCGTACCCCGGATCATGTTCACCGATATCGGCCGCGACGGCATGCTGACGGAACCAAACTACGCGGCCTACGAAGAACTCCTGGCCGCAGTCGCGTGCCCGGTGGTGGCATCGGGTGGCGTATCGAGGATCGAGCACCTCGTTCGACTCGCCGCGCTCGGGTGCGAAGGGTCGATTGTGGGAAAGGCGCTCTACGAAAGAGCCTTCACGCTCCCCGATGCGCTTGCCGCAGTTGTGGCTATGCGGTAGCTACCTGTGTGCTATCGACAGTCGCGTTTCTTCAACTGACAATCGAACCGTGTTAAC